>JBILYJ010000443.1:0-4618 GCA_044377795.1 Reyranella sp.
ACCACGAACGGCGTGCAGACCGATAGAGTCTTTTCGCCGCAAGTTCCCACAAGACCACCTCATCCTGAGGAGCGGCCGCAGGCCGCGTCTCGAAGGGTGTGCAACAAACATGGTGCGCGCGCCCACCCTTTGAGACGCACTCCTGCGGAGTGCTCCTCAGGGTGAGGTCTTTGGTGTTTGCTTGATCGTGATCTCAGCCAAAGGCCTCTACTCCCTGACGCAGGACAAATCGCCTTCCTGGCAATTGAGCTGAGCCTCGAGGTCCTTCACGCGCACCAGGGTGAGGCGCGCCTGGCACTGGGCGACGATCATGCCGTGGATCGAGCCGCCGGCGGTCGGCGCGCCGATGAAGGCGCATTCCCGGTCGCGGAAACGGATCCACGCTTCTTCCGCCGCCTGCAGCCGCGCGCGGCTCTCGGGTGACAGACGCGTCCGCAGCTTCGTGTAGACGGCATTGAGCTTCCGGTCGGCGTCCTGCAGCGCGACGCCTGCTTGCTGGTTGAGCTCCATCTGGCTTTGCGCTTGACCCGCGACCGGCAACGAAACGACCGCCACGACAAGTGCGACCAGCTGTCGGATCACCGAGGCCACGCCCTCAACGCGACGAGGCCACCGTCGATCGGCAGCATCACGCCCGTCACCCAGCGCGATTCGTCGGAGGCGAGATAGACCGCGCCGTGCGCGATGTCCCAGGCCGTGCCCTCGACCTGCATCGGCACCATCTTCCTGCGCCGGTCGCGCGCCTCGGCGCCGAGATGCGCCACCATCGGTGTGTGCACCGAGCCCACGATGATGCAGTTGGCGCGGATGTTCTGCGTCGCATAGTCGGCCGCGACCGACAGAGTGAAGCCGTGCAGGCCCGCCTTGGCCGTCGCATAGGCCACCGCGCCGGCGCTGCCCATAAGGCCGAGGGCGCCGGCGATCGACGACACCATGATGATAGACCCGCCGCCGCTTTCCTTCATGCGTGGCAGGCACGACTTGGTGCAGAGCATCGTCGTCGTGAGATTGGCTTCGAGGACCTTGTTCCAGGTCTCGAGCGTCACGGTCTCGGGCGTGCCCGGCCCGCCGATGCCGACGTTGTTGTGCAGGATGTCGAGGCGGCCGTACTTCTTCATGGCGAAGTCGGCCATCGCCTCGGCCTCGTCGGCCTTCGCCACGTCGGCCGCGAACACCGAGGCCTCGCCGCCCTCGTCCTTGATCTGTTTCGCCAGTCCCTCGGCGCGCGCGGCACTGCGGTTCACGAGCACGACCTTCGCGCCTTCCTTGGCGAACAGCAGCGCCGTCGCCATGCCGTTGCCCACGCCCTCGCCACGCGGCGCCGCACCCGTCACTACCGCCACCTTGCCTTGCAGCCGTCCGGCCATGTCTATTCTCCGCCCAGATGATTTCAGGCGCGGACCTTAGCCGGGAGACGAACGCGATGACCAGCAAGACCGAGACATTCCAAGGCGGCTGTACCTGTCGCAGCGTGCGCTACCGGCTCACCTCGAGGCCGCTGTTCGTGCATTGCTGCCACTGCCGCTGGTGCCAGCGCGATTCGGGGACGGCGTTCGCGATGAACGTCATGATCGAGGCAGACCGGGTCGAGCGGCTGGGCGGCGAGGTCGAGGTGGTCGACACACCGACGCTCAGCGGAAAGGGCCAGAAGATTTCGCGCTGCCCGAAATGCCACATCGCGCTGTGGAGCAACTATTCCGGCGCCGGACCGACCGTCCACTTCGTGCGCGTCGGCACGCTCGACGAGCCCGACCGGCTGCCGCCCGACATCCACATCTTCACCATGAGCAAGCAGCCCTGGATCGCGCTTCCCGCCGGCGTGCCGGCCGTCGAGGAATACTACGATCGCAACGAACTCTGGCCGCAGGAGAGCCTCGACCGGTTTACGGCGTTGAGAGCGAAAGCGGCGACCTGACGATGCTGATCGAGATCGACAAGCGGACGACGAAGAGACCCTAAAACGGAGACGAACAGGGCTGTCCCAGCTTGGCGTAGGACGCCATCGTCTTCCTGACCCATTCTTCCTGGGAGAGCGGCCAGGTTCTCACGAACGACCGCACGCCCGGCGCCAGATGAGCGGCATAGATGAAGTCTTCCGCCTTGTAGGCCTGCACCAGGTCGGTCTCGGGAACGAGACTGTCGTAGGGACCGACGAAGCCCAATCCGGCCTTCTCGTCGAAGCGGCCCAACGCCGGATACGGCGAAACAGATGCGAGGGCATAGGCCTTGAAACGGTCGCCGGGAGCGAGGACTGGAGTCGGTCCACCCGACAATTCCTTCCGCCCGATCACCCGGCGGACCATGATGGTGAGGTCCACTCCATTGGCGTCCTGCGCATCCGGCCGGCGCCGCGCGGGCGAAGCTTCGATCGCGCGTCCCACGAAAATGGTGTTCGCGTCGCACAACAACTGTTCTGACGAGATCGGCGTCAGGGCCCGCGCGGCACCAATGCCGGACATCACGGCCAAGGCGGCCAGTGCCAGCAGAAACCGCGAACGCCGCATCGCTGTTTAGACTTTCCAGTACCCGGGCAACTTCGCCGCCAGCCATTTTGCAAGAGCAGCGTTCACGGCGACCGGCTGTTCCTGCGCCATCCAGTGGCCGGACTCCACGACGACTTCCGTGAGATCGGCGCAAGCGTGCCGCATCGGCTCGGGGAGCTTCGACGTCATCGTCTCGCAGGTCGTGTCATAGGCGCCATGCAGGAACAGGACGGGCATGGCGAGCTTGCCGCCGTTGGCGGCGCGCCTGGCGTAGTCGGCGTTGGCCTTGTGATTCATGTACCAGGAGTCGGGACCGAAGAAGCCGTTCCTCGTCAGCGCCGCGGCATAGGCTTCCATGTCCGCCTCGGTTAGCACATCGGGATCGCGCGGCACGTCGGGGCAGGCGCCGCCGCCGAACCAGCCGCCGGCCATGCGTACCATCGAGGTCGGCGCGGGCTTGCCGACCCTCGCCGGGTCGCCCTTGCGGAACAGTGCCTTCACCACATTGAGCGGGTGGGCGTCGAAGCCCGCGCAGGCCTTGTCGAAGCTCTCCTCGTAGAAGAACTGATAGTCCCACTGACCGGCCGGGAACTGCGCCTCGGGATAGAGCGCGCGGTCGACCAGCGGCACGACGGTCTCGAGCGTGAAGCCGGTCGGCAGATAGGGCACGCACAGGCTGGCCACGCCCACCACCTTGTCGGGATGATGCGCCGCCATGTTCCACACGACCGGGCTGCCCCAGTCGTGGCCGATCCACACCGCCTTGTCGCGGCCGAGCGCCGCCAGCAGCTCGACCATGTCGGCCACGATCTCTTCCTGCGCGAAATCCTCGTGACGTGTGTAGGTGCTGGACCGGCCGTAGCCGCGCATGTCGGGAGCGATGCAGCGGAACCCAAGGGCGGCAAAGGCCGGGAGCTGGTGCCGCCACGACAGCGACAGTTCGGGCCATCCATGGACGAAGATCAGCAGCGGGGCGTCTTTCGCTCCGCAGGCAAGATAGCCCGTCGTGTGGCGGGCGGTCTTGACGGTGTGTTCGGTGACCGGGAATGTCATGGCAAGGAGAACGTCCCATGGAAATCGATACCGGCACAACCGAACTCTTGTGCAGCGTCCGCGACGGCGTCGCGCTGATCACGCTGAACCGCCCCGAGGCGCGCAATGCGATGTCACCCGACCTCACCGAGGCGCTGCGCACCCAGATCAAGGCGCGTGGCGACGACGATGCCGTCGGCGCGCTGCTGATCACCGGCGCCGGCACCGCCTTCTGCAGCGGCGGCGACGTCAAGGGCATGGGCGGCCGCGGCCCGCGCGGCCAGATGAGCTACGAGGAACGGCTGGCCGACCTGCGCTGGCGGCAAACGCATCTCACCGGCGCGCTGGTCGCCGTGCGCAAGCCCACCATTGCCGCGCTCCCCGGTGCCGCGGCCGGCGCGGGCCTCGCCATCGCGCTGGCCTGCGACATTCGCATCGCCGCGAAATCTTCCTTCTGCACCACCGGCTACGCCAAGATCGGCCTGTCGGGCGACTACGGCATCTCCTGGCTGCTGACGCGCACCGTGGGCCCGATGCGGGCGCGCGAGCTGATGTTCACCTCCGAGAAGGTCGGCGCCGAGCGCTGCGAACAGATCGGCCTGGTGAACCGCGTCGTCGACGACGCCAAATTGCAGGACGAGGCCTTCGCGTTTGCCAAATCGCTGGCCGAGGGACCGAGGGTCGCGCTGCGTCACATGAAGGACAATCTCGACGAGGCCCTGCACATCAACTACTCGGACGCGCACTATCGCGAGGCCGAGCGCCTCGTGCAGTCGTCGCGCACCGCCGATCACAAGGAGGCGGTGGCGTCCTTCGTCGAAAAGCGCAAGCCGGTGTTCAAGGGGCGCTAGCGGTCACCCGCCCCGCCTTCACCAACATCACCTCACCCTGGGGAGCGCTCCGGAAGAGCGCGTCTCGAAGGGTGGGCACGAGCACCACGCCTGTTGCCCATCCTTCGAGACGGCGCGCTGCGCGCACCTCCTCAGAGTCTGGCCGGAAATGAATGCAGCTAAAACAACGGGCTATGAACAGCCCCGACAACCTCACCCTGAGGAGCATCGCGTAGCGATGCGTCTCGAAGGGTGGGCACGAGCACTTCGTCT
>JBILYJ010000446.1:0-4579 GCA_044377795.1 Reyranella sp.
GCAGCCGCAGAGAAAATCCCTCATTGAAGCGGTCAGAAAGTCTGATTGCACCGGAGCATCATGTGGTCTCCAGTGTCCCGGCGATTTCGATCACTTCGCGAGTGCGGATTACTCTCTTGCCCCACATACGGTCGAACTCTGCGATCAGGGCGGTGAGTGCAGGTGAAGATTGGATGGCCTCGGCTTCGGCCAGGTTCACGAACTCGTAGAACGCAAAATGGACGAGCGGGTTGGTTTGGCTCCAGCCACGCCATGCCCGCCGAGCCTTGAAAGCCTTCAGTGCATCGGGAAGATGCTCGGTCTCGTACCAATGGTCAAAGCTGTTGCGATCAGCAATGTTGGCCAGGGAGGCACGGACAATCAGTTGGCAGGCTTGCAGAGAAGGGGATGTCATGGTCAGGCGAGCCCGATACGTTGACGAAAGGATTTGTTGCGCATCGAGTCGTCCTGTCCGGTCAGATCATCGCAAGTGCCGGCGCAGAGATACCCAGCTATTTCGCCGACACGAATGCCGCCACCTCTGTGAGTTAGCCCGTAACAATATCCCGTACCGCGTGGACCCACCGCGAGGTGAGCGCCATCTTCTCGGCGTCGAGGCCGATGGACTGTGAGGAAAACTTGGCGATCACCAGTTCGCGCCGCCGATCGACAAACAGATTCTGTCCGTGAATGCCGAGACAGAACAGCAGCGGTCCACGGGGTCCGTGATCCGTATACCACTTTGCGCGATACGTCATCGGTGCGCCCGGAAAGTAAGGAGCGAGAGTGCCCTTGTCCCAAGCATCGCGGTCGCCGCCCTGCTCGAGATCTGCGATCCAGGATTCCGGCACGATCTGCCGCGTGCTTCGTGCGCCGCCCTCCACCAACAGCTGCCCGACGCGCGCGAGGTCTCGCGTTGCCATACACATTCCGCCGGCCGCACGCGGCGCACCCAATCGGTCGACGGTGATGTCGGCACTGCGCTCGGCCCCGAGCGGTTGCCATAAGAGTTCCGAGAACACATCTACATAGCGCTGTCCCGTCGCGCGCTCTATCGCCCAGCCCAGCAGGTCGGTTCCAGGCGACACGTAATTGGTGGGGCCGCCGTGCGGTCGAGACGGCTCATTGAGTGTGGCGAGGAATGATCGCACATCTGCCGGTCGATCGTTCGGCTCGACCGGATTCCAACCCATCGCTTTGCGGTATTCGACGATGGGACCGCCCGTCTCCGCGTAGTTCTCGTCGTAGACGATGCCCGCGCGCATATCCAAAAGATGGCGGATGGAAATGCCCGCGTAGGAGCCCTTCCCCACTTCCGGAACCAGATCGGTCACCGGTCGCTCCGGGCGCAACTCTTTCTGAACCTCCCGGACGCCAGCCAGCAGGCCGAGCATCGATTTCGAAACGGACATCAAAATGTGCGGCGAGCAGCCCGTCATACCATTGGCGTACTGCTCAGCAATGATCTGGCCGCGATGCAAAATGACGAGACCATCCGCATCCGATGCCAACAGAAACTCGGTATGCGTCATTGTGCGTCCAGACGCATCTGCAAGCTTGACCGCAGCCAGGCTACGTGGGGCGCTGGCCAAGGCGCGCACGCTGGTCGGATCGTGGGCGATCTCAGCCGTTGGAATGAGCTCGCGGACATGGTGGAAGGCCCAGCGGCTATACGGAGACGTCCGCCAGTTCGCCAGCGTCACCTGCTGGGCTTCAGGTGCTGGGAATGTGTCCATCATGCCAGACATCTCTATCTCCACCCTTGCCGCGAGTTCGGCTTTGAACCTACTTGTCGATTCTTGCGTTAGCGGTGATAGCAGCAGTGGCCAGTTGGCGGAATGGGGCGGCAAGACCCACCGGGTGATGGTGCTGGAGAACGGCTTCGCATGGGCTGGCCAGAACTATCGATCGCTGTCGGAGGTGGCCACCCGGATCAGTGGGACGCGATGGCCGGGGCCTCGGTTCTTCGGTTTGAAACAAGGTGATCGCCGATGACTACAATCCGGCGGTGCGCTGTCTATACGCGCAAGTCGACCGAGGAGGGGCTCGAACAGGCCTTCAACTCTTTGCATGCCCAGCGGGAGGCCTGCGAGGCGTACATCAAGAGCCAGGCGCACGAGGGTTGGAAGCTCGTGAAGACTGCTTACGACGATGGTGGCCTGTCCGGTGGATCCATGGAACGGCCTGCGCTGCAGAGGCTGCTTGCCGATGTGGCCGCCGGTCGAATCCAGGTGATCGTGGTCTACAAGGTGGATCGGCTGACGCGATCGCTTGCTGACTTCGCCCGGATCGTCGAGACGCTCGATGGTCTGGGCGCCAGCTTCGTATCGATCACGCAACAGTTCAATACGACCACCTCAATGGGGCGTCTCACTCTGAATGTCCTCCTGTCGTTCGCGCAGTTCGAACGAGAGGTCACGGGCGAGCGGATTCGCGACAAGATCGCGGCATCGAGGCGAAAAGGCATGTGGATGGGAGGCTCAATTCCCTTAGGCTACGAGGTCAGCAATCGAGAGTTGGTCGTGAACGAGGCTGAGGCAACAACGGTCCGGGAGATATTCGAAGCTTATATCCGAGCGGGTACGCTGTCGGGAGTGCAGCACGACCTTCGGCAGCGGTGCATCCTGAGCAAGCGTTGGACGTCGTCAACAGGCAGGACCTGGGGCGGCGTCAACTTCAGCAGGGGCGCCCTCTACTGGCTGCTACGCAACCCGGTTTACGTCGGACAGGTCGCCCACAAAGGTCAGATCTACGAGGGGCGGCAGCAGGCGATCGTTGACCGAGAAGTCTGGGACAAAGCGCAGGAAATACTGGCCGCCAAGCATACGGCCCGGGAGCGCCGGCCAATCATCCCGGGTGGCAGACCGCTGGCGGGCCGGCTGTTTGACGACAGGGGCAATGCGATGAGCCCCACTTATTCGGTCGGCAAGCAGGGGCGACGATACTCATATTATGTGAGCCAAGCTCTGCTCCAGAACGAGAAGGAGCGGGCTGGCTCGGTGGCACGGGTGCCGGCGGAGGAGATCGAGCGGTTGGTTGGCAACGTGCTGGGGGCCAGCAAGGGCGAGGCCTCCATTGAGGAGGCTTTCCAGAAGCGCCTTGAGCGTGTGACTGTTCGCAATGACCGTGTCGAGGTCATCGCCATAGGCAGCACCGGTGCGAACGGTGATGAGGCGCCAGAGCGCGAGACCATCGTCGTACAGGCAAAGTTGGCGCATCGTAATCGAGCCCGCGTCCTCGACGACGGTTCAGCTGGGCCGAATCCGATATTGATGAGGGCACTGGGTCGGGCGCACGAATGGCGGGGCTGGATGGAGCGTGGCGACGCGATTTCATATCGAGCCATTGCGAAGAAGGCCGGAGTTGACCCCAGCTACGTCCAGACGATCCTCCCGCTCGCTTTCCTGGCCCCCGCCTTGACCCGCGAATTGCTTGACGGTCGTCGCCAGCTCAATGGACCGCTGATGGCCCGTATGCGTGAGGGCATACCGGCTGCTTGGTCACAGCAGATCGACTGGCTCTGAGCTGATCGGCAGGCCGACACTCGCCTACAATGTGACCAAAGGGCGAGCAATCAATGCCTCGCGGTGCCCCATTGACCAGAGCGCCGACGTTCATTGTCGAATAGTAGTGACTGGGGAAAAGGGCCCCGGAGACTTTCAGGCCGAAATGGCCTTCTCGCCCGAAGCACCGCCTACAGCGCCGGTCTCTGGTCTCACTCTAGGCCGAAGAATTGCCGGAGAATGGGGCGTTCTGGGTTGACCGCCCGCTGCCGGTGTTCGCGGCAGCGGGTGGTTGGTAGGCCCGGCAGGATTCGAACCTGCGACATAACCGTTATGAGCGGCTCGTTCTAACCGCTGAACTACGGGCCCCCGTACCGACCTTGGCCAGCATGGCCGCGCCCCGGGTGCGCCGGGGCCGGACCTTATAGCCCGGCTATTCGGCCGGCGGCACGAACATATAGCCGACACCTCGCACGGTGCGAATCACCGTGGGCTTGTCCGGTGCCGGCTCGATCTTGCGCCGGATGCGCGTGATCCGGAGGTCGATCGCGCGGTCGAACGGGTCGCGGGCGCGGTGGCTGGTCGTCTCCAGCAGCCAGTCGCGCGAGAGCGGCCGGTTTGGGTTCTCGGCGAAGGTCTTCAGGATGTCGAACTCGCCCGAGGTCAGCGGCACGTCGCCGTTATCGGCGTCCAGGAGCTGGCGCTTGGACAGGTCGAGCATGTGCCCGCCCATGCGGATGCGCTCCAGCCGCGACGGCGTGGCCTTGTTCACCGACCGGCGCAGGACGCTCTTGCAGCGGGCCAGCAGTTCGCGCGGCTCGTAGGGCTTGGCGACATAGTCGTCGGCGCCGCTTTCGAGGCCCAGCACCTTGTCGACGGGATCACTTGCCGCCGTCAGCATGATGATGCCGACACGGGTGCTGCTCTCGCGCAGCCAACGGGCCAGCGCGAAGCCGTCGTCCGGACCGGGAAGCTGGACGTCGAGCAGGACGAGATCGGGCATCGAACGGGAGAGCTGGCGACGCATCTGCGCGCCGTTCTCGACCGCGGTCACCTTGAGCTCGTGACTGGACAGATAGGTCTCGGCGGCCTTGCGC
>JBILYJ010000445.1:0-4579 GCA_044377795.1 Reyranella sp.
TCCTGTTCATGGCGCCGCACATCGCGACGATCCCCAGCTTCATGATCTTCGTGATCGTGCTGGCCGCCAATCTCCTGGGCGACGCCCTGCGCGACGTCCTCGACCCGAGGCTGCAGAGCTGATCCTGCACACTCCTTCGACAAGGCTCTCGACGTAACGCACTGAACAACAACAAGGCGAGGAAGCGATGCGTAAGTTCCTGAAAGGCGTAACGGCGTTGCTTGGCGTGATGGGCCTCTCCCACGTGGCGGAGGCGCAGACCTTGCGGATGATGAAGTCGCTCGATGCGCCGCATTACGACGGCCAGCGCACGACCTGGTCGCCGACCTCCGACATCGTGAACATGTTCCAGGACACGCTGGTGGCGATGGACTGGGACGGCAAGACGGCGATCCCCTACCTCGCCAAATCGTGGACGATCAGTCCGGACGGCAAGCTTTACACCTTCAAGCTGCGCGACGATGTGAGTTTCTGCAGCGGCAAGAAGTTCACCGCCGAGGACGTGATCTACTCCTTCAAGCGGCTGACCAGCCCCGAACTGAAGGCGCCGCTCGCCTGGCGCGCCGGCAACATCAAGGAGCTGCGCGCGCCCGATCCCTACACGGTCGAATACGAGCTGAACGAGCCGTTTGCCGACCTGCTGCTGCAGCTCACCATGTTCACGACGGCAATCCACAACAAGGAGAGCGTGGAGGCGCTGGGCAAGGACTACGGCGTCAAGGCGATCGACGGCACTGGCCCCTGGTGCTTCGAGAGCTGGCAGCCGCGCACCGAGATCGTGCTGAAGCGGCACGACGCCTACAAATGGGGTCCCTCAATGTATGCCAACAAGGGGCCGGTGAAGTTCGAGAAGCTCAGCATCAAGATCGTGCCCGAGGATTCCAGCCGGGTCGCGGCGATGATGGGCGGGCAGTTCGACGTCACGCACCAGATCCCGCTGCAGTTCATCCAGCAGGTCAAGGCCTCGCCCAACCTCAACGTCCAGGAGGCCAAGCCCAACTTCCAGCTGATGTACTACGGCTACAAGACCACGCGTCCCATGGTGGCCGACAAGCGCGTGCGCGAGGCGATGAACATCGCCATCAACCGCGCCGACATCGTCAAGGGCATCATGCTGGGCAATGCCGAGCCCGCCTACACCTTCATCGATCCCAAGGCGCTCGACTTCGCCGACTCGACCAAGGGCCTCATCAAGGAGGATGTCGAGCGGGCGAAGAAGCTGCTCGACGAGGCCGGCTGGAAGGTGGGCAGCGACGGCATCCGCGAGAAGGACGGCGTCAAGCTGGCGCCCAAGGTCCTGTTCACCCAGGTCGCCTATTTCCCGCGCGTCTCCGAGGCGATCCAGGGCTACATGCGCAAGATCGGCGTCGACTGGAAGATCGTGGGCTTCGATTCGACCATCGCCCCCGCCGAAATGGGCAAGCAGGACTTCGAGCTCTGGACGGTGACCTTCCCCTACATCTCGTCCGGAGACCTGCTGAACTTCTACTTCGATTCCAAGAACATGCCGGCGCCCAACCGCATGAACTGGAACGACGCCAAGACGGATGAGTATCTGAAGATGGGCCGGGCCTCGATCACCGAGGCCGACCGCGCCAAGTATTACGCGCTGGCCCAGCAGAGGGTGACGGAGGAGCACCTCTGGATGCCGGTCATGAACATTGCGATGTACACGACCAGCCTCAAGAAGCTGAAGGGCGTGCGGCCGCACATGCTCTACCAGAACACCTTCTACAAGGGCCTGGACTACTCCTTCTGATGGAAAAGCTCCTCGAGGTCCGCGGTCTCCGCACCCACTTCCACACCGACCGCGGCCTGTTCCGCGCGGTCGACGGCATCGACTTCTCCGTCGGCCGCGGCCGCACCGTCGGCCTGGTCGGCGAATCCGGCTGCGGCAAGAGCGTCACCTCGCTCTCCGTCATGGGCCTGGTGGCAAGCCCGCCCGGCCAGGTCGAGGCCGATGCGATCCTGTTCGAGGGCCGGGACGTGCTCGGCCTCTCGCCCGACGAACGCCGTCGCCTGCGCGGCGGCAAGATGTCGATGATCTTCCAGGAACCGATGACCTCGCTCAATCCGGTCCATACGATCGGCCAGCAGATCGTCGAGGCGATCCTGGCCCACACACAGCTGTCGCCGCAGGCCGCCAAGGCCCGCGCCATCGAGATGCTCGAACTGGTGCGGATTCCCTCGGCTAGGCAGCGGGTCGACGACTATCCGCACCTCCTGTCGGGCGGCATGCGCCAGAGGGTCATGATCGCCATGGCGCTCTCGTGCGAACCCGCCCTGCTGATCGCCGACGAGCCGACCACCGCGCTCGACGTCACCATCCAGGCGCAGATCCTCGACCTGCTGCAGGACCTGCAGCGACGGCTCGGCATGGCGATGCTGATCATCACCCACGATCTCGGCGTGATCGCCGAGATCGCCGACGAGGTGGTGGTGATGTATGCCGGCAAGATCGTCGAGAGCGCGCCGGTCGACGCGCTGTTCGCCGATCCGCAGCACCCCTACACGATCGGCCTGCTGGGCTCGATCCCGCGCATCGAGGTCGACCGCGAGCGGCTGTCGACCATCGAGGGCTCGGTGCCGAGCCCCAACAACCAGCCCAAGGGGTGCCGCTTCGCGCCGCGCTGCCCCTTCGCCGATTCGCGCTGCCACCTCGAACCGCCGCCGCTGCGCGACCTCGGCCCGGAGCATCGGGTGGCCTGCTGGAAGGCGCCGGTCGAACTGGCGAGGGCGGCATGAGCAGCGCAACGGCAACGCCCGTCCTCCAGGTCGACGGGCTGGTGAAGCATTTCCCGGTGAGCCGCGGCCTGATCCGCCGCAAGGTGATCGGCATGGTGCGCGCCGTCGAAGGCGTGAGCTTCGAGATCGCGCGCGGCGAGACGCTGGCGCTGGTGGGCGAATCGGGCTGCGGCAAGTCGACGACCGGCCGCCTCGTGCTGCGCCTGATGGATCCGACCGCGGGCTCGGTCCGGTTCAAGGGCGAGGAGATCGCGACCCTCGACAAGCACGCGCTGCGCCGCCTGCGCCGCCACATGCAGATCATCTTCCAGGACCCCTATGCGTCGCTGAACCCGCGCATGACGGTGGGCGAGATTCTGGCCGAGCCGATGGCGGTGCACGACCTGCACACCGAGGCCGAGCGCGCGACACGGGTCAAGGACCTGCTCGACGTGGTGGGTCTGCTGCCCGAGCACGCGCGGCGCTATCCCCACCAGTTCTCCGGCGGCCAGCGCCAGCGCATCGGCATCGCCCGCGCCCTGGCGGTCAATCCCGACCTCATCATCTGCGACGAGCCGGTCTCCGCGCTCGACGTGTCGATCCAGGCGCAGATCGTGAACCTGCTGCAGAACCTGCAGCAGCGCTTCGGCCTCTCCTACCTCTTCATCGCCCACGACCTCGCGGTGGTGAAGCACATCAGCGACCGCGTCGCGGTGATGTATCTCGGCCAGCTGGTCGAGATCGCAGCCAAGCGCGATCTCTACGACCGGCCGCTGCACCCCTACACGCAGGCGCTGCTGTCGGCGATCCCGCGCCCCGATCCCAGCGTGCGCAAGGAGCGCGTGCTGCTGGCCGGCGACGTGCCCAGCCCCTTCGCCCCACCGCCGGGCTGCCGCTTCCACACGCGCTGCATCCACGCCCAGCCGCGCTGCCGGCAGGAACAGCCCGAACTGCGCGACGCCGGCAACGGCCATCGCGTGGCCTGCCACTTCTACGAGACGCTGCCGATACCCGCGGCGGCCTCGACCGCCAGCACCTCGCTCGGCAAGCTCCCCGAACGCCTCGCCGCCTTCGAGGCGGCAAAGGCAGCGCGCGCCGGCTGACGATCATCATGCCGCGTACGATTGAAACAACACCACCAACCTCATGCTGAGGAGCGCTCCGCAGGAGCGCGTCTCGAAGCATGGGCACAAGCACCACGTCTGATGCCCACCCTTCGAGACGGCGCGCTCCGCGCGCCTCCTCAGGGTGAGGTAGATGGTGAGTTCGAGACCGAGAAATTCTAGCGTCGCGTTCGGCGCTTCCGGTGCCCGGTCGCCCCGAGCACCACGTCGCGGAGCGTTACCAGCGCCCGGTCGATCCCCTCTTCGGACGTTCCCGCGTAGCCCAGGATGAGGCCGTGCCGCCGCGCGCGGCCGGCGTAGCAGACCGAGAGCGGCTGGACGGTCAGGCCCTCGGCCGCCGCGGCCGCGGTCACGGCGACGTCGTCGAAGCGACGCGCAATCTCCGGGGTGGGGCTCGCGATCACGTGCATGCCGCCGGGATCGGGGGCGATCGTGAGCAGGCCGTCGAGGCGGTTCGCGGCGGCCTGAAGCAGCGCCTCGCGTCGGCCGGCATAGAGCTGTCGGGTGCGCCGCAGATGCGTTGCGAAATGGCCCTCGGCGATGAACCGCGCCAGCGCGCCCTGGCCCAGCAGGGGCGCCCGCACCGAGACGCGATCCATGATGCGTTCGGTCGCTTCGACCAGCGAGGCCGGCAGGACGAGGAAGCTCAGCCGCAGCGCGGGGAAGAGCAGCTTGGAGAAGCTGCTGAAGTAGGCGACTCGGCCGGAGCGATCGAGGGTGCGCAGCGGCGC
>JBILYJ010000444.1:0-4579 GCA_044377795.1 Reyranella sp.
ACGGTGTAAGTCCGCTTAAGTCCGCGCCGCCACTGCGCACACTTCATCGCCGCTATCCGGTGGAATTTCTGACAGAAGCGCTCGCCGAAGGCATCATGACTGGGCATCCGGCAATGCCGCAGTTCAGATTGGAAATGGCCCAGATCGGAGACCTGATTGCGTATCTGAAGTCGCTCGAATGAAGAGTGATTCGCGACGCCTCTCCCTCTGCGGCGCGGCTGCCGCCATGGCCGCGAGAGCCGCGTATCAAGTAGAGGGGGAAGGGCGGACATACGCCGATTGAGAAGCGGAACAGAATGCGACGGGATCGGACAGCGGGTCCGACACAGTTCTCGACGTCATGACTACCATCATGCGGCGATGCGCGGGCTTCGTTGAAATCTCTACTCCACCGGAAACACCTTCATCGCCTCCGCCAGCGTCGGCGCAGCGGCCGCTCGCCCATCGAGAGTCGCTTCCACAATCGCCGGCTCGAGCAGCGTCAGCCGGAGCAGACGTGAGACGTAGGAAGGATTGATCCTCTCGGCCTTAGCAATCTCCCTGATGGTCGCGTACCGGCCGGTCTCCAGCATCTTCTGCCATCGGAACGCACGGGCGATGGCCTTCACGAGCGTGCTGTCGATGTGGGGCGCAGCAGGGGGCACAGGCACGCCGTCCGGCACCAGGACCAGCTTCCGCCCGCCCCGTTTGCGCACGGCGAAGCGGACCTTGATGGTCACGACGCCGGCGAGGCGCTCATCGGCTCCTGCGCGATCAGTCGCCATCGTCGTGGCAATCCTGGCACCCGACATCCGGGTCGGCCGTTCCGACGTAAAACCTATATTTGCGGAGCCAGCCATGTCACGATTACCCTTCCTCGCCTGCGTGCTCCTTCTGTCGGTGGGGGGCGGTGAGGCCCATGGGCAGCCGCCGCCCGCGGCAGAGTCCGCCGCCGCCGCGCGAGCCCGCTGCGCGCAGTTGGTCGAATACTGGGATCGCTTCAGCGCCAGCAGGGGCGAGGGTGGTGGCAGCATGGACATGCCGCGCAAGTCCGCCGTCTCCGACTGCGCGGCAGGCCGGACCGAAGCGGGTATTCGCACCATGGAGGACCTCCTGCGCCGCAACGGCTATGCGGTGCCGCCTCCATGAGAGACGCATGATCCGGCGTCGCGCCGTCCAGCGCTTTCTCCTGTTCCTGCCGGGGGCGCTCGTGGCACCCCTCGCTGCAACATCTTGATACCGTTCCAGCGGATGCCATCATCCTGCGGGTGCATCAGTGCGCTCAGCATGGAATGAATTCCGTCCGCGCCATGCTACCCGGCTTCCGCCAATCCGAACTTCGCAGGATCGAGTCCCAGCACCTCGCAAATGCGGATTGCGGCCAGACGCTCTTCCGCATCAAAGCCACCATCTGCAGCCGCGATCGCGCAGCATGCTTCGACGAGTAGTTCTGGATGACGTCCCGCGCCCTTGAGCCGGGCAACCGCTTCGAGAGCGGCCTGTTCGCCCGCGCTCTGGTCAGAGGCAAACTGCGCGGTCATCGATGCAAACGTTGCAGCGACATCATCGAGCCCAAAGGCGGCGATAGGCTCGGCCTGCCGCGATTCCTGCGTGAGCGCAAGTTCCCAGCCGGGCCTGTCGCGATCGCCATCCGGCGCTTCGCCGTCCCGTTGCGCTGGGCCGAAAGGCTCTCGCGGCCACGCCGGCTGCTGCCGCTGACCGGACGGGTCGCCCGTGTCGCGCCCGGCGGCCCCTTACTGCTGCTGGCTCTGGCGCTTTCGCTCCCGATACCTCTCGGCAACGCCCTGCCGGCGATTGCACTCACGGTGTTTGCCATAGGCTTCATGGAGCGCGACGGGCTGGCGATCCTGGTGGCACTCGGCGTGAGCATCGTGGCGCTCGTCTGGACCGCGATCCTGATCCTGTTCGGTGCCCACATTCTCGACTGGCTGTGGACGATGACGCGGCTCAATCAGATGTTCTGACCGCTCGACGCGCTGGCCATGACGAACGATCACGCCATTCCTTGTGTAGGTTTGCGAGGTGCCGGCAAATTCTCCGCCGAACACAGCCCACAAAGAGACGTCCGGGCCGAACCTGAATTCTGCACCCGCCGATACAGGCATCAGGACACCGCCCAGTGCGGCAAGCTGACCTCAACAGGGCGGTCATTCGGTGAATGTCGGTCAAAGAAGGACGCGATCGATGTTGCAAATCAGCCAGCCGCATCAATTGGCTCTCACCTGTCCTTGCTCAAAATTCCGTCCGGCCATGGATCGGTATTCCGATGAATACGATGCTTGCCGATGTTCGATAATCGGAGAGCGCGCTGCTCTGTTGCGACCCGATCTCCGTGCGTGGGTTCTCAGCGCGTCAGCCTCCGAGCGACGCAATAGCGGACCGCGACGACGTCCGGCGATGCAACGGCGGTACAAGTGCAAGTGCGGTCACCGCAAACGATTCAGGCTGCGCGACGCTCGTAGCGATGGTGCAGGCCGGGACGTTGCCGGCGCAGGACGGTCAACTGATGTCGCAGGGCGACGAGTTCGAGTTCCGGGGAGGCGACTACGAACCCGGAACGAGAGCAGGGAACCGAGGGCGGACAGAAGCGTGAGCATGACGATGACGGTATGACTGCGGCACCAGAAACGCCGCACTTCCTGGGCTTTTGGAGTTTTGAGTACGCACAGCTAGCGCGTCAGCGCATGTGTTCCCAGAGATCGCGCTCTTCTTCGTGGCGGCCATGTTCGACCCCCTTGAAGTCGCCGCGCGACACGACGCCCAGGATCCTTCCGTCCTTCACCAGCGGCACGTGCCGGAAGCCGCCGTCCCACATCAGCCGCAGCGCGCCGATGGCGGTGCGGTCGGGCGACATGGTGATGGGATTGGCCGTCATGACGGCGCGCAGCGGGGTCGTCGCCGCCTCGAGACCCTCGGCCAGGACGCGGCACACCGCATCGCGCCCGGTGAAGATGCCCGCCAGCCGGCCATCTTCCTTGGTCACCAAGACCGATCCTGCCCCAGTTTCCCGCATCTGCCGGCTGGCTTCCTTGACGGTCGCCGTCTCGCCCATCGTGAGCGGGCGCTGGTCCAGAACGATGTCGCCAAGCTTTCGCATCTGACCTCCTGACGCCGGCGGGGAGCCGGACACGTTTACGGATGTGTGACGGTGGCATGACAGCGGCGTCATGCGTTTGACCGAGGTCAATGCTACCCGGCCTCGGAGATCCGCTGGTGCCGCGCCCATTTTCCCGGCATGCGCACCCGTCAGTCCGTGCCGTGGACGGGCTTGCGCCCGATGATGCCCGACATGCTGCCGCGTGTTGCCCGCGGCAGAAACCCACGCGTCTTCTACAATACCGGCCACGGACATCTCGGCTGGACACTGTCGGCTGCGACGGCAGAGGCGGTCGGCGCGCTCGTCACGGCGCGCGCCAACGCGTGAGCTGTACTCGACAAATTCCTCGAACGACTGCGGCCGGCGGTCGAACAAGCCGGCCGTACCATCTCTTGCTTCCTGCAGGGCTCAAGTTAGCCGGTTGTCTAACCCCAGGCTGTCGAGCTTCTCGAACAGCCGTACCAGATCGGCACGGCGTACCGGCTTCGTCAGATAGGCGTCCATGCCAGCGGCCAGCGCCGCTGCCTGCTCCGACGGCTGTGAGAAGGCGCTGAGCGCCACCAGCGGCAGCGAGCTTGCGCTTTTGCTCGCATTTCCACGCGTCGCTTCGCGGCCTCGGATGGCGCGCGCCGCCGCGCAGCCGTCCATCTCGGGCATCTGGATGTCGAGGAAAACGACGTCGAACGGCCGCTCGCAGGCCTCGACCGCCTGGCGGCCATTCGACACGACCTCGACCGTATGGCCGAGGCCTTCGAGCAGCAGGCGAACCACCATCTGGCTGGCCGGCGTATCCTCGGCCACCAGGATGCGGCGCGGCCGGCTCGCCGGCTTCGGCATCGACGGCTCGGGGACCGCGGCGGTACTGCTGCTGCTGGCGCGGCAAGGCATCTTCAGCACGAAACGGGCGCCAGGCTCGCCGGGGTTGGCCAGTTCCAGCGTGCCCTGCATGGCGACGGCGAGGCGCCGGGCGATGGCGAGCCCGAGGCCGGTGCCGGACTTGCGCACATCGGCGCTGCCGTCGCCCTGCACGAAGTGCTCGAAGATCCGGTCCTTGAGGTCCACCGGAATGCCCGGACCGCTGTCGCTGACCTCGAAGCGCAGCGTGCGCTCCCCGGACGGCGACTTGACGGCGTGGACCGACAGCGCCACCCGCCCGCCGGCCGCGAACTTCACCGCGTTGCCCAGCAGGTTGGTCAGGATCTGCGTCAGGCGCGGGCCGTCGCCGCGCACGCGCGCCGGCACGTCGGGAGTGACGTCCTTGTCTAGCCGCAGCGCGGCGGCGCCGGGCAGGGCGGCGATGGTCTGCATCAGGCTGCGCAGCATGCTGCGCAGGTCGATGTCGTCCTCGGCGAGTTGGATCTGATCGGCCTGTAATCGCGAAAAATCGAGCACGTCGTTGACGATCTGCAGGAGCTGCCGGCCCGACGTCTGCATTGTCTCCAGGCAAAGGCGCTGCTGAGTGTCGAGCGGCGTCACAGCGAG
>JBILYJ010000447.1:0-4575 GCA_044377795.1 Reyranella sp.
ACCTTCCTGACCGGCTCGCTGCTCGACCTGCCGACGATGAACATCGGCCATTTCGACTACATCGACTGCACCGGCGTGCTGCATCACCTGCCCGACCCGACGGCCGGCATGCAGGCCCTGGCGAGCGTGCTGCACGCCGAGGGCGGCATGGGCGTCATGCTCTACGGCGAGTATGGCCGCAGCGGCGTCTATCCCCTGCAGGAGATGCTGCAGACCCTGGCGCCGCCGTCGATGGCGATCGAGGACCGGCTGGCCATGGCCAAGCGCCTGATCCGCTTCCTGCCGACCACCAACCTGTTCCGCCGCAATCCCTACCTCAACGACCATGTGACGGGCGGCGACGCCGGCCTCTACGACCTGCTGCTGCACAGCTGCGACCGCGCCTTCACGGTACCCCAGATCGGCAAGATGGCCGCCGCCTCCGGCCTGCGTGTCGTCGCCTTCCTCGAGCCGGTGCGCTACGAGCCCGCGACCTACATGAGCGATCCCGTGATCGCGCGCCAGATGAGCTCGCTGCCGCTGCTCGAGCGGGCGGCCTTCGCCGAGCGCCTGGCCGGCAACCTGCGCACCCACGTCTTCTATGCCACGCGCGCCGGCTTCGACACGGTCGCGCGGCCCGAGGATACGTCGGCCATCCCGGTGCTGCGCGAGATGGACGCGCAGAAGTTCGCCGCGGGCCTGCAGCCGGGCTCCCCGCTGGTCGCCAACCTCGACGGCTTTCCCTGGCGGGCCCAGCTGCCGGCATTGGCGCCGCGCATCATCTCGCAGATCGACGGCCGCCGGACGGTCGCTGAAATCTATACCTCGCTCGGCAGCCAGGGCGGCCTGCCGCGATGGGAGGATTTCTACACGCAGTTCGAGGACCTCTACGTCAAGCTGAACGGCGTCAATCACCTGCTGCTGCGCTTCCGCACCTGAAACCAAGCCCGCAGGATCCGCAATGAGCGGCCACGTCCTGACCATTGCGCTCGGCAACTCCCTCCTCTGGTCGGTCTATCTGCTGCTGACCCGCCATGTCGTGAGCGGCGCGCAGCTCGATGCCTGGGCCTATACGCTGGTGCAGCTGCTGAGCGCCGGCCTCGCCATGCTCTGGGTCGGCCGGCGAACCCCGGGAAGCTGGGCCGATCTGCTGGTGCCGTGGACCGTCTGCTACGCCTTCATGCGCGTGATCATCAACGGCTGCACGGCCGCCGCCATCGTCTGGCTCGCCGTCACGCAGAGCACGCTCCTGTCCACGATGAGCGTGCTGATCGGCGCCGCATCAGGCTGGGCCCTGACGCGCCAGGCGCCGTCACGGCGCGACTGGCCGGGCCTCGCGCTGCTGGCGCTGGGCATCGCGGCCTTCGCCGCCGCCCTGGGATCGGAGACGGCGTGGCGCGGCGTCGCCTGGCTGGTCGCCTCGGAAGCCGTGGCGGTCGCGGCCTCGTGGATGATCGCCTATCACCCGCGCAATCGCGCGGTCGATCCGGCGGCGCGCAGCCGCTTCACCGGCGAGATCCTGGTCGCAGCTTCCCTGGCGCTGATCCTCGTCTGGACGCTGGCCGGTCTCGCCGGCGCCATGGCCTCGCCCTGGGCGGGCGGCGGGGACGCTTTCGGCCGGATCGAACTCTGGCTCTATGCGATCCTGGCCGGCCTGCTGTTCCGCGCCCCCGGCACCTGGCTCGGCTTCTGGACCATCAACCATTCGGGCGTGCAGAGCTACCTGATCGCCCTCACCGCGATGCCGTTCTTCGCCATCGCGCTGGAAGCCGTGGCCGCGCACTTCGGCTGGCTGACCCCGGCGGCCCTGACGACCCATGAATGGCTGGCCGCCGGCGTGATCCTCGCCGGCGCCGTCTGGCTGATCGTCGCGCGCGTGCGAACGACATAGGCGCTTCAGGAGTACCGGAGAGCAACATTGTTGCGCCGACGGGGTGCGGCATTCACTTCATTTGTTTCGTTTATTTCGTTTGTTTCGTTTATTCGCCGTGACTCCGACTGATTCGACGGCCGGTTAGAGCCTTTCCGGACGAGAGAGTATCTAGCCGAGCATCCCGACACTGACCTCACCCTGAGGAGCGAACGCAGTGAGCGTCTCGAAGGGTGGGCACGCGCACCCCCTCCGTTGCCCATCCTTCGAGACGCCGTGCTTGGCACGGCTCCTCAGGATGGGGTGGGTGGGTCAACGCAAGACGGACGGACGCTACGCCTTCTTCAGCGCGTCCGGGTTGAGGACGTTGATCGGCGCGCCGTCGAGCCAGGCCTCGATGTCCTTGATCGTGCCCTCGTAGAAGTGCCGGTAGCTCTCCTCGACGACGTAGCCCAGGTGGGGAATGAGCGTGACGTTGTCGAGCCTAGTGAAGGGGTGGTCAGCCGACATCGGCTCCTTGTCGTAGACGTCGAGGCCGGCGTGCAGGATGGTGCGGTTCTTCAGCGCCTCGATGAGCGCCGCTTCGTCGACGATCGGACCGCGCGAGGTGTTCACCAGGATCGCGGTCTTCTTCATCTTCGCGAGGTCGGCGGCGCCGATCAGGCCGCGCGTGCGATCCGAAAGAGCGAGATGGATCGACACGAAGTCCGACGTCGCCAGCAGCTCGTCCTTGCTCACGTACTTCGCGCCATCCGCTTCCGCCTTCTCGGGCGTGAGGTTCTGGCTCCAGGCCACGACCTCCATGCCGAAGGCCTTGCCGTAGCGCGCCGCGCGGCTGCCCAGCTTGCCGAGGCCGAGGATGCCCAGCCGCTTGCCCTCGAGCACGACCATCTGCTCGATGCCGTCGTGCCACTTGCCCTGGCGCGCCAGCCGCTCGGCCTTGGCGAGGTCGCGCGCGCACATCATCAGCAGCGCCCAGCCCAGTTCCGCGGTCGGCGCGTTCGAGGTGCCGCCGGGCGTCGTCGAGATCGGGATGCCGCGTTCGGCCGCCGCCTTGTCGTCGAGGCTCGCGGCGCGGGCGCCGGTCAGCACCATGAACTTGAGGTTGGGCAGCTTCTCGATCAGCGCGCGCGGGAAAGCGGTTCGCTCGCGCAGCAGACCCAGCATGTCGAAGGGCGCCAGCTTCTGCGCCGCATCCTCGACCGAGGCGAAGGGCTCGTGGAACACCGTGATCTCGACACCGCGTTTCTTCAGGCGATCCCAGTCGGCCATGCGCAGGGCGACCTTCTGGTAATCGTCGAGCAGGGCGAGCTTCATCGTTTGCGGCATGGTGTTTCCTAGGAGACAATGATTGAAAATGCACTATAGCCGCGGGAGGCGGTCGTGAGCATCACCGTTACGCCAGTTCATCCCGAATTCGTCGCCGAGATCGGCGGTGTCGACGTGGCAAAGAAGCTGAGCCCATCCGACCGGCAGGCCATCGAGGATGCGATCAACCGTTATGCGGTCGTCGTGTTCCGTGACCAGAAACTGGTCGACGAGGAACAGGTCGCCTTTGCGCGCAACTTCGGCCCGGTCGCATCCTCGGCGCTGAGGCTCCGGCATCGCGACATCAAGCATCGCATCGATTCGGACGAGGTCGCCGACATCTCCAACCTCGACAGCGACGGCAAGGTGCTGCAGCCCGACGCGCGCCGCCGGCTCGATGGGCTGGCCAACCGGCTCTGGCATACCGACGCCTCGTTCCGCGCCGTGCCCGGCGCCCTGTCGATGCTCTACGCGCACGTCATTCCCGAGGAAGGCGGCGACACCGAGTTCGCCGACATGCGCGCGGCCTACGAAGCGCTGCCGGAGACGAAGAAGAAGGAGCTGGAAGGGCTGGTCGCCGAGCATTCGATCTGGCGCTCGCGCGAACAGCTCGGCGTCGTGAATTACACCGACGAGGAACGCGCCTCGCTGCCGCCGGTGCCGCAGCGCGTGGTGCGCACGCATCCCGGCTCGCATCGCAAGACGCTCTATCTCGCCGCGCACGCCTCGCACATTCTCGGCCTGCCGGTGGCCGACGGACGCCTGATCATCCTCGACCTGATCGAGCACGCGACGCAGCCGCGCTTCGTGCATGCCCATCGCTGGGCGAAGGGCGACCTCGTGATCTGGGACAATCGCTGCACCATGCATCGCGCCCGGCCGTTCGACACGACCAAGGTGCGCGACCTGCGCCGCGTGACGACACGCGACGTCGCCTCGACGCTCGAACAGGCGGCCTAGGGTCTTTCCGAGTAACGATCGGTTCACGAATACCAACCTCATGCTGAGGAGCGCTCCGCAGGAGCGCGTCTCGAAGCATGGGCACGAGCACCATGTCTGTTGCCCACCCTTCGAGACGCCGCGCTTCGCGCGTCTCCTCAGGGTGAGGTAGTTTGTCTACTTCAAACCGCCAAGTTATCGATCAGGCGCGTGCGGCCGAGGCGGGCGGCGGCGATGACGCGCGCCGGACCCGCGACACGCTCGAGCGGCTTCAGGCTCTCGGCATCGACCACGGTGAAATACTCGACGATGTCGAACCCGCCGTCGCGCAGCGCCTGCGACGCCGCTTCCGTCGCTTCGGCGCATGACTTCTTCCCGTCGCGCACCGTGTCGGCAACCCTCACGAGCTGCCGGTACATGCCCAGCGCCTGGGTGCGCTCGTCCGCGCTCATGTAACGGTTGCGCGACGACATCGCGAG
>JBILYJ010000530.1:0-3880 GCA_044377795.1 Reyranella sp.
AGGAGCGGCGCCACCGCGGGGTCGATCGGCGCCACGGCTTCGGCGCGGGCGATCTCCTCGGCGCGCGACTCGCGCTCCTCGGCCGGCAGCGCCGTCAGGTCGATGGCATTCAGCGTCACCGGGCAGGACGGATGCACCTCCTGCGCCAGCCGGCCGTCGATCTCGCGGAACGAGGTGCGCAGGATCTCGTGCCGGCGCACCAGCGCCTGCAGCGCGCCCTCCGCCGCGGCATGCGACAGCGCGCCGGTCACCAGCCAGCGCATGGCGATGTTCAGTCCCTGCGGTCCGCGGCTGCGCTGCTGGGCGAAGAAGCGTTCCTGCAGCATCGTGCAGGCGAACGCCTGCGCGTCCGCCGCCGGCAGCCCGTCGTCATATTCCCCCATGCTCATGAATTGAGGGTCCGCCGCCGTGCGCCGTGCCGGAAGTCGGCAAGAGAGGGGCCGCGACGGACGTTGGCCTCTCGCGACGCCGCCGGCGTGCCATCGATCGCTTGCGCGAGAGCGGCCACCGTCGGGTTCTTCATCAGCTCGCGTGCGCTGACCGCGATCCCCTCCCGGTCGAGCTGGGCGGCGATGCGGAACACCTGAAGTGAATCTGCGCCCAGGGCGAACAGCGGGTCGTGCACGCCGACCGTGGGCAGGCCGATGGCGGCCGCCCACACTGCGGCGATGCGGTCCTCGAGCGGCGTGCGCGGCGGACTGCTGACCGGCGCCGCGGCGGCCGGGACGGGCAAGGGCAATGCGTTGCGGTCGGTCTTGCCATTGGGCGTGAGCGGCAGCGCATCGAGCGTCACCCAGCGAGACGGCACCATGTAGGCCGGCAGCCGGTCGGCGAGGAAGGCCGAGAGCTGGGCCGCGCGCGCATCGCCTGCCACGTAGCCGACCAGCAGAGGATCGGGGCCGATGTCGGTGCGCAGAACCACGGCGGCGTCGCGCACGCCGGACGCCTGGCGCAGCACTGCCTCGATCTCCTCGAGCTCGATCCGGAAGCCGCGCAGCTTCACCTGATGGTCGATGCGCCCGTGCAACTCGACCTCTCCCGACGGCAGCAGGCGGGCGAGGTCGCCGGTGCGGTAGAGACGCTGCGGCGCGCGGCCGGCCAGCGCGAGGGCGCGGAAGGCGGCGTCGGTTAGGTCGCTGCGGTCGAAGTATCCCTTGGCGAGTCCGTCGCCGCCGATGAACAGGTTGCCGACCGTGCCCGGCGGCGCCAGCTGGTCACGGTCGTCGAGCACGTAGAGGCGCTGGTTGGCAAGCGGCCGGCCGATCGTGACCCCGGTCTCGCCCGGCAGCATCTCGCGGCCCGAGGAGTAGATCGTGGTCTCGGTCGGGCCGTAGAGGTTCCACAGCCGCCCGCCGCCCTCGATTAACCGGTCGACGGTGGCGCGCGAGATCGCCTCGCCGACAGTAATCATCCGCAGGCCAGGCCACGAGGCGAAGCCCGCGTCGAGCAGCATGCGCCACAGGGTCGGCGTCGCCTGCATCAGCGTGGCGGCCGATTCCCCGGCGAGGTGGATCAGCTCGACGCCGGTCCTCACCTCGTCCGCCTCGCTCAGCACGAGACGGCCGCCGCTCACCAGCGGCGCAAAGAGCTCGGTGGCGGCCACGTCGAAGGTGATGGCGCTGGAGCCGATCGTGACGTCGCTCGCCGTGAGTTCGAGCCGGCGGACCACGTCGGTGATCAGGTTGGTGAGCGAGCGATGGCCGACCTCGACGCCCTTGGGCGTACCGGTCGAGCCCGAGGTGAAGAGAACGTAGGCCGTCGCGTCAGCCGTCACCTTGGGCAGTGGATGGCGCTGCAGCACCTCGTCGAGGGGGAGCCGGTCGGCGCGCAGCGCGAAAGCATAAGGCGCAATCCCTGCGATTCGGTCATCCTGGCAGACAAGACCGTCGATCTGGGCGGCGAGCGCGATCTGCTTCAGCCGTTCGATCGGCTGGCTTGTGTCGAGCGGCACGTAGGCGTGGCCCGACTTCAGGGCGGCGAGCAGCGCGACCGGCAGCAGGCGCGAGCGGTCGACCGCGATGGCGATCCGGCCGTGGCGCCTCTCGCAGACGCCCAGCATCTCCTGTGCGAGTCGCGTCGAGTGCCGGTCGAGCTCGGCGTAGGTCAGCGAGCCCCTACGGTCGACGATGGCGACGGCGTCGGGTGTCTTCGCCACCTGCGCGGCGAACAGCTCGTGCAGGCAGCTTTCGCGTGGATAGACCGCCGCGCTGTCGTTGACCTCGTCGAGGACGAAGCGCTCCTGCGCGGGTGTGAGCAGCGGCAGCGCGGCCATGGTCGTGGCCGGCGCCGCGACGAGACCCTCGAGCAGCCGCCGGTAATGTACCATCCACCGTGCGACCGTCTCCTCGTCGTAGAGGTCGCTGTTGTAGTCGCAATCGATCCGGAGGCCGGAAGCGGACTCGCTTATGTTCACAAACAGGTCGAAATTCACTGCGGCCTTGCCGTTGGGCGTGACCGAGACCCTGGGGCCACCGAAGTCGAGCGCGTCGGCAACCTTCTCCAGGTTGAACTGGATCTCGGTGAGCGGCAGTCGATTGGCGACCCGCTGTATCGGCAGCGCGCGTACCAGCGTGCCGTAGGTGCAGTGCGCATGGTCGAAGCCGTCGAGCAGGCGCTGCGCCACCGCCTCGACGTGGCGATCGAACGGCGCCTGCCAGTCCACGGCCGCACGGAAGGGCAGCATCTGCACGCAATGGCCGACGAGGTCGGGTTGGTCGTCGACCGACTGGCCGGCGACCGGCACGCCCATCACCACGTCGGAGGCGTTGGCGAGGCGGCCGAGCACGGCCTGCAGCGCGGTGAACAGGACGGAGAAGAGCGTCGTGCCGCTCGCCGCGCCGGTCTTGCGGAGCGCGGCATGGAGGCCGCCATCGAACCGCGTCGTGTAAGTGGCGCCGGCGAAGGAGCGGAGCGGCGGCCGCGGCCGATCTACCGGCAGGTCGGGCAGCGGCGGCAGGTCGGCGAACTGGCCGGCCCACCAGGCAAGGTCCTGGGCGCGCGCGTCCCGGGTCTCCGTCTGCGCCGCCGCGTAGTCGGCGAAGCGCGGCGCCGGTCCGAGGTCGGCGGTCGCGCCGGCGTGCGCCGCGCAATAGAGCGCGGCGAGATCGTTCAGCACGATGTTCACCGACCAACCGTCGCAGACGATGTGATGTGCGGTGAACACCAGCACATGGCGGTCCGCTGCCAGCCGCACGAGCGCGGCACGGACGAGCGGGCCGTTCCACAGGTCGAAGGCAGTGCGTGCATCGACGTCGACCAGCCCGGCCAGAGCGGTTGCCGGATCGGCCTCTTGCGAGAGGTCGCGCACGGGAAGGTCGAGCGTGAGGTTGGGCGCGAAGTGCATGCGCTCGCCCGAGCGGTCGACATGGCCGCGCAGCGCCTGGTGGCGCGCCACGACTGCGTTCAGCGCCGCCGCGAGGGCCGCCGGGTCGATTTCGCCCACGAGTTCGACACTCACACCCTCGTTGAAGGCACAGGAAGCATCGTCACCGAGCTGGGCGGCCGCCAGGATCTCGAGCTGCGGCTCGGTGAGCGGCGCTGACTCGCCCGCTGCAGGGCGTGCCGCATCGAGGATGCCGCCGCGCTCCAGCGCGTCGAGCGTCGCCGTGAAGGCGCGCTCGATGGTGGCGATATCGGCATCGGAATGGGCCGTCGTCAGGAAGCAGGGATAGCCGTCCTGCACATGGACGCCGAGCTGGCGCATCTGCGGCCAGAACAGGGCGGCGAGCGGCCCTTCGGCCGCGAAGTTCATGTGGAACCAGCTCGAATAGGCTTCGAGGCGCGTCGCGAGCCCGCGCCGCTTCAGCTCGCCGTTCAGCCGTTCCACCAGCCCGCCCATGCGAGCGGCGAGAGTCTCCTGCAGGGCCGGCCCTTCGGCCTT
>JBILYJ010000448.1:0-4558 GCA_044377795.1 Reyranella sp.
TGTTCCGTGCCAACGGCATCGCCGCCGCCGAGGTCTATTCCAGCCAGTGGTGCCGCTGCCTCGACACCGCGACCCTGATGAAGCTGGGTGAGGTTCGCCCGCAACCGCTGCTCAACTCCTTCTTTCAGGACCGGTCGCGCGAGACCACCCAGATCGAAGCGCTGCGGCAGTGGATCGGCCAACTCGAGCTCGCGAAGCCCACCGTGTTCGTGACGCATCAAGTGGTGGTGACGGCCCTCAGCCAGATCTTTCCCGGCAGCGGCGAGATCGTGGCGATGCAACGCGGCGCCGACGGCCGTCTCTCGGTTCAGTCCCGGCTGCCGACCGCCTGACGGACGTCGGCACTGCCCGGCGCGGCCGAAGGCTGCTAAGAGCCCGCCACTCCGCCTGTCGCGGACACGTGAGATTTGCCGCGAATGCGTACGACCAAACCGCCGATCTGGCTGCTGATGAGCGCCACCGTGTCCTCGCAGATGGCCTTGACCATCTTCCTGCCGTCCCTGCCGACCATCGCGAACGACCTGAGCGTCTCCTACGGCACCGCCCAGCTGACGCTCTCGATCTATCTGTTCGCGTTCGCCTTCGCACAGTTGGCCGTAGGCCCGCTCTCGGACAGTCTGGGCCGTCGGCCGGTGCTGCTGGCCAGTCTCGTCGTGTTCACGGTCGGCAGCGTCTGCTGCGCACTCAGTCCCACGATCGAGACCCTGATCACCTCGCGCCTCATCCAGGCCTGCGGCGCCTGCGGCGGCGTGGTCCTGGGCCGCGCCATCGTGCGCGACAGCCGGACCGGCCTCGAGGCCCCCCGGGCGATGGGCTACATGGCCTCTTCCATGGCGCTGGCGCCGGCGCTCTCGCCCCTGCTGGGCGGCCAGCTGCTCGGCTTCTTCGGCTGGCGCAGCAATTTCTGGTTCACGGCCGCCTGTGGGCTGGCGGTTCTGGTCGTGGTTTGGCGCATCCTCGGCGAGACCGCGCCGAAGGCGGCGCCGCGCACCACGGGCGTGGTGCGCGACTACCTCGATGGCTTCCGCGCGGTGCTGCGCGAGCGCCGTTTCATCGGCCTCATGACCGCGACCACCTGCGCCTCGGCCGGCTTCAATGTCTTCTTTTCGGGCGGTCCCATCCTGCTGATCCAGGTCATGGGCGTGGCCGTCGAGACCTTCGGCTGGTTCACCCTCGCCTGGGCCGGCAACTTCGTCCTCGGCAGCCTGGTCTCGAGCCGTCTGCAGGGCCGGGTGAAGAGCCTGCTCCTGATCCCGGTGGGTCAGGTCATTCTCACGATTGGCGCCCTTGCGATGATGGCGACGGCCGCGTTGGGCTACGTCACGCCGCTGGCCCTGATCGTGCCGTTGGTCCTGATGGGCTGGGGCAACGGCCTCAACATGCCCAACGCAATGGCGAACGCGCTGTCCGCCGTCCCCGCCGGCCGGGTCGGCGCGGCCTCCGCCCTGATGGGCTTCGTGCAGATGGTCACCGCCGCGGTGCTGACCCTGCTGATCGGCTACGTGCCGCACGACACGCAGATGAACATCGGCATCGGGGTCGCCGTCACCGGCATCGTCGGGCTGATCGGCTGGTGGACGCTGGTGCGCCGGGCGCCGGGCGCCTGACAGGACCCGGCTCCGGGACGGGCTTCCGCTCGCCGCCGGTCGCCAGCTATACGGTTCACCTCGCAGCAACCGGAAGACGTGGGACCGCCATGCAATTCATAAACGGCACGGAAAGCCTCGTCGTCGACGCGATCGACGGGTTGTTGCGCAGCAGCGGCGGCGCCAGCCTGGCGCGTCTCGATGGCTATCCCGGCATCAAGGTCGTCCTGCGCACCGACCACAAGCCCGGTCGCGTGGCGATCGTGGCGGGCGGCGGGTCCGGCCATGAACCGGCGCACGCCTCCTTCGTCGGCAAGGGCATGCTCACCGCCGCCGTCTGCGGCGAGGTCTTTGCCTCGCCGTCGGTCGACGCCGTGTTCGCCGCGATCATGGCGGTGACGGGCAAGGGCGGCTGCCTCGTCATCTTCAAGAACTACACCGGCGACCGCCTGAACTTCGGCCTGGCCGTCGAACGCGCCCGCGCACTCGGCAGGAAGGTCGAGGTGGTGATCGTGAAGGACGACATCGCGCTGCCGCACATGCCGCAGCCACGGGGCATCGCCGGCGTCATGTTCGTCGAGAAGGTCGCCGGCCACTACGCCGAGCAGGGGGCGAACCTGAAGACCGTCGCCGCCATGGCGCGGAAGGCCGCCGATCAGGTGGTCTCGCTCGGCATTTCATTGTCCTCCTGCACGCTTCCCGGCGTCGGCCGCGAAGACCGTGTTCCGGACGGCAAGGCCGAACTCGGCCTCGGCCTCCATGGCGAACCAGGCGTCGACCTGGTGAATTTCGAAGGCGCGCGCCAGGCGGCGCGCGTGCTCGTCGACCGCCTCTTCGCCGCGGCAAGACCGGCGCGCTCCTATGCCCTTCTGGTCAACAATCTCGGGTCCACCACGGCACTGGAGATGAACCTGCTCACCAACGAGGTGCTGGCGAGCCGGAAAGGCGCCAGGGTCAAACTGGTACTGGGCCCGGCCACGCTGGTGTCCTCCCTCGACATGCATGGCTTCTCCCTGAGCCTTCTGCCCCTGACACCCGATTTCGAGAGGGCGCTGCTTTCGCCGGCCAGCCCGCTGGTTTGGCCGAAGATCCGCACCCACGTGAAACCAAAGCTCGTGAAGCTGCCGCGGGAGCTGAAGAGAAAGCCCGTCAAGGCGAGCCGGAACCCGTCGCTGAGCGGCCTGGTGAGCCGGGCGTGCGACATCCTGATTGCCGCCGAGGGAAAGCTCAACGCGCTCGATGCCAAGGTGGGCGATGGAGATACCGGTTCGACCGTCGCCACCGCCGCCCGTCACCTGCAGGCGGCCCTGCCCCTGATGCCGCTCGGCAGGCTCGACCGCTTCTTCGCGGCAACCAGCGAGGCGCTCTCCCGCTCCATGGGCGGATCGTCGGGCGTTCTGCTCGCCATCTTCTTTTCGGCCGCAAGCCAGTCCGAATCGGAGGGTGCGAGTTGGCAGGATTCGCTGGCAGCGGGGCTTGCGACGATGATGGCCCATGGCGGCGCCAAACCCGGCGACCGCACCATGATCGATGCCCTCGCCCCAGCCCTCGCGGCCTTGCCGAAGGGACTCGACGAAGCCGCGAAGGCCGCGCGCGCCGGTGCCGACGCCACCGCCCGGATGCCGTCGGCCCGCGCCGGCCGCTCGACCTATGTCCCCGCTTCGCACCTCGAGGGCATTCCCGATCCGGGAGCGGAGGCCGCCGCGATGTTGTTTGAAGGTCTGGCCAGGGGTTGAGGCGCCTGAGAGGCCGTTCGCCGTTATCCACAGACTGCGTCGAGTTGCGACGCCCGGGACCTGGGGCTTCCAGTATCTTGCACACCCCTCCCTCCGGCAGCCCCCCCGAACGAATGATGACGAACACGCTCTCCCTCCGGCCCGGTGACCGTATCCCCGATTTCGTGCTGCCGGGTCTGGACGGAAAGCTGCGAAAGTTCGTCTGGTCATTCAATGGCGACCCGGTCGCCCTGCTCGCCGTGGTGGACCTTTCGACCGTGGATGCCGCGCAGTTCGCGTCCCTGCGCGAAGCCTGCGCCACGGCGTCGACGAGGCTCGTCGTCGTCGCCGGCAATACCGTAGCGGCCTCCGGGCCTGTCTGGAAAAAGCTCGGAGCCTCGACCGAGGAGCCGCTGCTGCTCTGCGACGAGAAAGGCCAGTTCCTGCCGGCACTGCTCGCGCAGGCCGGGGCGGTCTCGTTCGGCCAGGGCATAGGCCTGCGCCAGCGCGTGATCGCGCTCGATCCCAACCAGAGGGTCGCGACCACGTTCGACACGCGGGCCCTGCTGGCCGCGACCGAAGCGATGAGTGGCGTTGCCCAATCGGTGCGCGCCGACGGAGGGGCCGACCTGTGCCTGACCACGGCGATGGCGCCCGTTCTGGTCCTGCCGCGCGTCTTCGAGCCGGACTTCTGCACCCAGCTCATCCGCCTGTGGGGCAAGGGCGACCACAAGGATTCGGGCGTCTCGAGCCGTTACGGCAATGTCGACATGGCAGCGCTGAAGCGCACAGAGGACTATACGATCGTCGAGCCGATGATGCTGAAGGCGGTGTCCGATCGCCTCGCCTATCGCATCGGGCCCGAACTCACCAAGGTCTTCGCCTTTGATCGCGAATTCACCTTCGACTCCCATGTCGTGCTGTCCTACAGCGCCGAGGGGCGGCACTTCTTCGCCGCGCATCGCGACAACGGTGCACCGACGACGGCCGATCGCGCCTTCGCCGTATCGCTGAACCTCAACGACGATTTCGAGGGCGGCGAGCTGGTCTTTCCGGAATACGCCGCCGTGCGCGTCAGCCCGCCCGCGGGCGCGGCCGCCGTCTTCTCCTGCTCCCTGCTTCACGCGGTCGGCCCCGTGACCCGGGGCCGCCGCTACGCGCTCACGACCTTCTTCCGCCAGAAGCGCTGAACCGGATCAGGCTGCAGGCGCAGGAATCCAGCTCTTCTTTTCGCCGGCATAATAGGCGCCAGGATTG
>JBILYJ010000449.1:0-4556 GCA_044377795.1 Reyranella sp.
GGGCACCAGGCGGCCGTTGGCGTTGACGATCAGGCCGCCGACCGGATTGTAGACGCGGGGCAGCTCTTCGAACGGCACGAAGCCCGCCCAATCAAACTCGGAGGTCCAGCCCGGCACCGGCATCGAGCCGTCGCCCTTGCGCCGGATCGGCACGCGCGCCGGCGAGATCAGGCCGATGTTCCCCGATGTGTCGGCATAGACCATGTTTTGCATCGGGGAGACGATGCGGCGGGCGGCCGACAGGAACTCGTCCCAGTTCTGCGCCGCACCGACGCGGGCAAAGCCCTCCGCCGAGGTGTCGGCGCCGTCGAGCGCGGTCGCCTGCAGGGCAAGCACATGTCCCTGCGGCGTGAGGTTCTCGCCGCGGCGGACGAAGTCGTCGATCACGGGACCGTGCCGCGTCTCGCGCACCCGCATCATGACCGGATCGCCCCAGGCGACCTTGATGGTCTCTTCTCGAACGGCGAAGGGTCGGGCGCCGTCCGGCGTGATGTAGCGGTTTGGATCGGTCGGATCGACGCGCTCGACGAATACATCCTGGCTGTCGAGGTTCGTGGTCGTGAATCCCCAGCCGATGGTTCCATTGTGGCCCAGCACGACGGCGGGCGAGCCCGGCGAGGTGGCGCCACGGATATCGAAGCCCGGTCCGACCAGGCGGGCGAGGTACCAGACGCCGGGAAAGGTGAATCCGAGATGCGGGTCGTTGGCGAGAAGCGGCCGCCCCGAGACCGCATGGGCGCCAGAGAGGACCCATTCGTTCGAGGCCTCGCGCTTTCGAGTCACCTCGTTGTCGGTGCCGTGGAAAATCCGGTCGAGATCGATGTCCTTCACGGCGGCCATGACCATCGACAGGGTCGAGTCCTTGCTGTCGCCGGACGGCTCGATCAGGAACTTCACGCCGTCCTCGCCGATCTTCTGCGACAGCCGCAGGCGCAACAGCTCGGCCCGCCAGTTGCCGTCGAGGCCGAGCGCCATCAGCTTGGCCCACACCAGCGAATCGGCTGGACGCCAGGGGTCAGGGCGGTAGCGGCCGGCGGACAGGAGCTTGATCAGCGTGAGTTCCAGCCCGAACTTCTGATCATCGTGCGAGATCCATGCATTAACGCCCGAGGCATAGGCATCGAGTCGCGCACGCATGGCGGGCGAGAGGGCATTCACGCTCTCGGAGGCGCGCCGGTAGACCCCGAGGCCGCGCATGGTCCGGTCGCTGTCGACGAGCCCGCTGCCGACCAGGCGTGGCGGCACGAGTTCTGACAGCCGTCCCTGGCCGATGCGGCGCATCAGCTCCATCTGCCAGAAGCGGTCCTGGGCGTGGACGTAGCCCAGGGCGAAGGAGGCATCCTCGATCGAGCCCGCGATGATGTGCGGGACCGCGTTCTTGTCACGCAGGATCTCGACCGGGGCCTTCAGGCCGGCCACGTCCATCGTGCCGCTGTAACTGGGCAGCGCGCCGCGCACATGGAAGTAGGTGCCGGCGAGGAAGACCGCGAGCGCCAGCCCCGTGCCGACCAGGAACTTTCCCAGAAAGGCGGCGACCCGGAGCAACAGCCTCACCGGGTCAACCGCCCAGATAGGAGAGGATCGCGTCGCGGTCGCCGTCGAGGTCCGGCGCGGCCGCCCTTGTCGTCGGATCGGGGAAGGCCGACATCTTGAGGGGATTGCCCGCCAGCTTCAGCATGCCGCCGCTGCCGTCCGGCACGTCGACCAGCATGTTGCGCGCGGCGACCTGCGGATGTTCGATGGCTTGCGCGATGTTGTTGATCGGACCGCAGGGCACGCCGCCCTTCGACACCACGGTGATCCAGTGATCGGTGGTGTTGGTCTTGAGCACCGACTCGATTTCCTGTTTCAGCTTCTGCTGACTCTTCTGGCGCAGCGCGTTCGATTTATACGCGGGATCGGTCGCCATGTCGGAACGGCCCAGCGCCTCGCACATCTTGATGAACAGGCCGTCGTTGCCGGCAGCGATGATCATCGAGCCGTCGGACGTGGCGAAGGCTTCGAACGGGGTGATGGTCGGATGGCGCGCGCCGAGCGGGCCGGGGATTTCCTTCTCGACCGTGTAGCGCATGATCGCGTTCTCGAGCAGCGCGAGCTGGCAGTCGAACATGGCGATGTCGACCTTGGTCGATTCGCCGGTCTTGAGGCGGTGCACGAGCGCGGCGTTCACGGCGACGGCCGTGTAGAGACCGGCGCCGATGTCGCCGATCGACATGCCGACGCGGCTGGGCGGCTGCCCCTCGTTGCCGGTGATGCTCATGATGCCACCCTGGCCCTGCATGACCATGTCGTAGGCCGGGTCCTTGGAGTTCGGGCCGGTATGGCCGAAACCCGAGGCGGAGGCGTAGATCAGTTGCGGGAACTTGGCGTGCAGCGTTTCCCACCCGTAGCCCAGTTTCTCCATCGTGCCCGGGCGGAAGTTCTCGACCACCACGTCGGCCTTCTCGAGCAGTTTCTCGAAGATCTTGCGGTCGCCGTCGGCCTTGAGGTCGAGCGCGATGCTTTCCTTGCCGCGGTTGACCGACGCGAAGTAGGTCGACTTGCCGTTCACGAACGGGCCGTAGGCGCGGGCGTCGTCGCCGCCCTTGGGCGGCTCTACCTTGATCACCCGGGCGCCCATTTCGGCCATCAGAAGGGTGCAGTAGGGGCCCGCCAGGATGCGGGAGAGATCGATCACGAGAATGCCCGACAGCGGGCCCTTGGTATTCTGGGTCATGTCCGGTTCTTAGCCAGTGGATCGCCGCGAATCCAGCCACACATTGGCCGCCGCCGCCGAGATGACGATCCCGCCGCCAAACAAGGTGAGATCGTCCGGCTTTTCGCCATCGAACAGCCACACCCAGAGCGGTCCGAGCACCAGTTCGAGCAGCCCGAGCAGCGAGGCCTGGGCGGCTGGAATGCGCTTCAGGCTCGCCATGTAGAGGAGCAGGCCGACCGCGAGCTGACCGGGGCTGAGTGCGAACAGCCACGGAAGCTGCGACCAGGTGACGTTCTCGGGATGTGCAAAGGGCAGGGCCACCAGACCTGAAATGAGGCCGGCCAGCCAGATCGAGGGGGTCATGCCGATGTCACGCCGGTGGCGGACCACGACATAATTGCCGCTCATGCACAGGACCACGATGAGGGCTACGGCCATGCCGGCGAGGGCACCAGGCTGCAGGGAGCCCGCGACGCTGATCGCCAGGCCGACGACGGCCACCGCCATCGCAAGGATCGTGTGACCGTGCAGGGGCTCGCCCAGGAAGATGCGGGCGGCGATGGCGGTGATGAAGGGCGTCGCGCCGAACATGATCAGCACGTTGGCGACCGGCGCGAGCCCGAGCGCCAGGATGAAGCTCACGAAACTTCCGGCGAGCAGAACGGCGCTGAGCAGCAGGGCGGGACCGCCATTGCGCACGTCGATCAGGACCTGCCGACGCTGCCAGATGAGCAGCGGCAACATGGTGATGACGAGAAGGGCGGAGCGCCAGAACGACACATCCCAGGCGGGAAGGTCGATCCGTCGCACGATCACTCCCGCCGTGCTGAAGACCATCGCAGCGACGACGGCGAACAGCACACCGAGCAGGGCGGAACTTGGCGGGGCGGTGGACGTTTTCATCGAAACGAAGATGTGAATACGGACCGACCGTGCCCCCGTCCATCGATTCCCTTGATTTGCCACCCTTCCTGCCGCGCTTTCCGTGGTGGGGCGCGGAACTGCAGACCATCGCGGTCCTGCTGACGGGGCCCCGCTCGCCGGATCTTGCGCCTCATACGAGCGACCGCATGGCCTTTCCGATGGCCGATCGCACCGGCGATATCCTCCTCGGGATGCTCGATCGACCGGCCGGCAGAGCGGAAGATCTCTGGATTCCCGTCGAGGATTATCGGGAGTTCAACGGGGCCGACAATCCGTCTCTCGTGCCGCTGATGCCGCTCACGGGCGGGCATGTCGGTCTCCATGCCCATGACAGCACGCGGCCCTGGTGCGATCCCGCGGTGGAGAAATTCATCGACCGGCTTGCTATCATGGAGACGTGATCCTCGATCTTCCGCCGTTTCGTCCGCGCTTCCCCTGGTGGGGTGGTGACCTGCAGACTTTGGCCAATTTCATGAGGCCGCCCCGGAAAGACCTGGCGCCGCACACGTCGGAAAGGCTGACCGTCGACCTGCGCGACGGAACGGGCGACCGTCTCGCCTGCACCCTGGACCACCCTTCCGTGCCTGCCGAGGGGAAGCCCCTCACGATCCTCGTTCACGGACTGACCGGCTCGCAGGAGAGTTCCTATATGATCAGCATGGCCCGCCGCCTGCTGGACGCCGGAGAACGCGTCCTTCGGCTCAACCTCCGTGGGGCGGGGCCGTCGCGCGCAACCTGCGGCGGTCAATACTACGCTGGCCGCAGCCATGACCTTCGCGCCCTGCTGGCGAACCTTCCCGCCGAACTGAAAGCCGACGGCGTACGCGTCGTCGGCTATTCGTTGGGAGCTGCGATGCTGCTCAAGTATCTGGGCGAGGAGGGCGAGGCGGCTCCGCTGCTGGCCGCGGCGGCGGTTTGCGCGCCGATCGACCTG
>JBILYJ010000450.1:0-4555 GCA_044377795.1 Reyranella sp.
CATCGGAATCCAGCGCCTGCTCGACGCCGACGTCACCATGTCGTTCGACGAATGCACCAGCTGGCCGGTCGAGGAGCCGGCAGCCGCCTTCTCGATGCGGCTCTCCATGAAGTGGGCCGAGCGCGGCCGCAGGGCCTTCGTCGAGCGCCCGGGCTACGGCCTGTTCGGCATCGTGCAGGGCAGCACCTTCCCGGCGTTGCGCGAGGAGAGTACGAAGGCGCTGATCGATATCGGCTTCGACGGCTACGCGGTCGGCGGCCTCGCCGTCGGCGAAGGTCAGGAACTGATGTTCGGCACGCTCGACTACACGGTGCCGATGCTACCTTCCGACAGGCCACGCTACCTGATGGGCGTCGGTCGTCCCGGCGACATCGTGGGCGCAGTGAAGCGCGGCATCGACATGTTCGACTGCGTGATGCCGACGCGCGCCGGCCGCACCGCACAGGCCTTCACGCGGCGCGGCGAGCTCAACATGCGCAACGCCCGCCATCGCGACGATCCGCGTCCGATCGACGAGCAGTGCGGCTGCCCCGCCTGCCGGCACCACAGCCGGGCCTATCTGCATCACCTGATCCGCGCCGACGAGATCCTCGGTGCGATGCTGCTCACCTGGCACAATCTCCACTACTACCAGGACGTGATGCGCGGGCTGCGCGGCGCCATCGAGAGCAAGAGCCTGGACTCCTGGATCGCCTCGTTCGAGCGCGACCAGGCACTGGGCGACATCCCACCCCTGTAGCGGAGCGCACCGATGCCGAACGAGGCCCTGATCGTCGTCGACGTGCAGAACGATTTCTGCGAGGCCGGTGCATTGGCCGTGGCCGGCGCCCACGCCATCGTCCCGCTGGTCAACCGCCTGATCGCCCGCCACGACCATGTCGTGCTGACGCAGGACTGGCATCCGCCGGGGCATGCCTCCTTCGCGAGCTCGTGGCAGGACGCGGAGCCCTTCACCACCGTGCAGTTCCCCTACGGACCGCAGGTCCTGTGGCCGGACCATTGCGTGCAGGGCACGCCGGGCGCGGCGTTCCATCCCGACCTGGAGGTCACCAAGGCGCAGATGATCGTGCGCAAGGGCTTCCACACCGGCATCGATTCCTATTCCGCGTTCCGCGAGAACGACCGCATGACGCGCACCGGCCTCGACGGCTACCTGAAGGCGCGCGGCTTCACGAAGCTGATCTTCTGCGGACTGGCGCTCGACTACTGCGTCGCCTGGTCGGCCATCGACGCGCGCCAGGCGGGCTTCGACGTGGCCGTGGTGGTCGAGGCGACGGCCGCCATCGACCTCGACGACAGCCGCAAACGCATGATGAGCGACATGCGCCGCGCCGGGATCAATCTGAACGCGACGGCCTAGGTGCTGCGCCGCCGGCGCAGCACCGGCGGCGTATAGCGCTGCAGGGAGCGAAGCGACCGAAACGCGGGCGCCGCACGCCTCAGAAAAGGTCTCGGTGTCGAGACCTCACACCCGCTCCAGCGCGAGCGCGATGCCCTGGCCGACGCCGATGCACATGGTGGCGAGCGCGCGCTTGCCGCCGGTCGCCTCGAGCTGGTTGAGCGCGGTGATCATCAGGCGGCCGCCCGAGGCGCCCAGCGGATGGCCGAGCGCGATCGCACCGCCGTTCGGGTTCACCTGCTCGGCATCGTCGGCGAGGCCGAGCTGGCGCAGCACGGCCAGCGCCTGGGCGGCGAACGCCTCGTTGAGTTCGATCGTGTCGAAGTCGCCAATGGTCATGCCGAGCTTGGCCAGCAGCTTCTGCGTCGCCGGCACCGGGCCGATGCCCATGACCCGCGGCGGGACGCCGGCCGAGACCGCACCCAGGATGCGCGCGCGCGGCGTCAGGCCGTTGGCCCGGGCGGCGGCTTCCGAGGCGATGATCATGGCGCAGGCGCCGTCGTTCAGGCCCGACGAGTTGCCGGCCGTCACCGAGCCGCCGTCGCGGAACGCGGCGGCGAGCTTGGACAGCGTCTCCATCGTGGTGTCGCCGCGCGGATGCTCGTCCCTCTCGACGATCACCTCGGTCTTGCCCTTCTTCACGCAGACCTTGACGATCTCCTTCTCGAAGAAGCCACGCTCCTGCGCGGCCTTACAGCGGCGCTGGCTGCGATAGGCGAAGGCGTCCTGGTCGGTGCGGCTGATCTGGTGCTCGGTGGCGACGTTCTCGGCGGTCTGGCCCATCGGGTCGACGCCATAGGCCGCCTTCATCCGCGGATTGACGAAGCGCCAGCCCAGCACCGTGTCCTCAAGCTTCATCGAGCGGTCGAAGGCGCTTTCGGGCTTGCCCATCACGTAGGGCGAGCGGGTCATGCCCTCGACGCCGCCGGCGATCATCATGTCGGCCTCGCCGAGCTTCACGGCACGGGCGGCATGGCCCGCGGCCTCGAGGCCGGAGCCGCACAGGCGGTTGACGGTGGCGCCGGCCACTTCGACCGGCAGGCCTGCGAGAAGACCGGCCATGCGGGCGACGTTGCGGTTGTCTTCGCCCGCCTGATTCACGCAGCCATAGATGACGTCGTCGATCGAGCCCCAGTCGACGCTGGCGTTACGCTGCATCAGCGCCTTGATCGGATGGGCCGCGAGGTCGTCGACACGCATGCCGCCCAGGCCACCATTGTAGCGGCCGACAGGGGTGCGGATCGCGTCACAGATAAAGGCTTCGGTCATCTTGGGTACTCCCGACTCAGGCTATCGTTCCCGTGGGGTTAGCACCCGCCGCGGGCGGTTGCCAATGGCCCCCGCGATGCCCCTGGGACAGGGGCGCCATGCCCTGAAGGGGCTAGCGGAGCCTTTCCTCAGCGGGCAGAGCGCCGACAGACGGCGTACTGGGCGTAGCCGAGATGCGGCCGTTCGAAACGCCGCACCTCGATGTCGCCGGGCAGCCGCGTCAGGGCAGTCTCCAGCGCGTCGCGCGGGATCACGTGGAACAGCGCGAGCCACTGGCGCAGGCCGCCGCGGAACCAGCGCGGCAGCCGCTCCTGGCCGCCGAAGTCGACGAGATGCAGCTCGCCGCCCGGCTGCAGCCACACGACCGACTGCGCCAGCGCCTTCTCCCAGTCCGGGATCATCGACAGCGTGTAGGAGAAGAAGATGCGCGAGAATCCCGGCACGCCGAAGAGCAGCGCAGGATCGAAGTGGGTGGCGTCGGCATGAGCGAGACGCACGCGGCCGCCCAGCCCTTCCCGCTCGACCCGGCGGCGCGCCGTGTCGAGCATCTCCAGCGACAGGTCGATGCCGAACAACGGCGTGGCGGGATGGCGGTGCGCCACGGCGATCAGGTTGCGCGCGGTGCCGCAGCCGATCTCGAGCACGCGACCACCCGGCGGCGGCGCGAGGCCCTCGATCAGCAGGTCGCGGCCCAGCAGGTAGTATTTGCGGCTGAGATCGTAGACGTGGCGCTGACGGCGATAAATCCGGTCCATGAGACCGGCATTGGCGAGGGTCGTGCTCACGGCTTCAGCACATAGAGATGGAAGCCGCCATAGATGGCCGACCGGTCGCGCGCCGTGAAGGCGAGCGACGCCTCGGCCTCATAGTGCCACTGGTCGAGCAGCGCGGGCGCGACGCGGCCGGGCAGCAGCGAGGGCTCGGCGGCGGTGCGGAAGATCACGCGGGCGCCCGGCCGCGCCGTGCGCGTGATCTCGGTCCACAGCGCATTGAGCTGCGCGTCGGTCATCCAGTCCTGCGCGTCGAGAAGCACGTAGCGGTCGCGCGAGCCGGCGGGACAGGCCGCGAGATAATCCGTCACCGAGCGGTTCATCACCTCGACCTTCCCGGCGCCGCGCTTCACCGCGGCAAAATTCTCCTGCCTGAGATAGGGCGGCAATGGCCCGCTGGCGTTACGCGCATAGCCTCGGCCGAAGGCCTGCCAGGCAAAGTAATTTTCGTCGAGGCTGAAACCGCAGGCCAGCCGCTCGACCCGGTCGCGCAGCACCGAGCCCATGTCGCGGCCGCCGGCCAGCGCTTCGTATTGCGCCGGCGGGATGCCGAGCCCGTAGAGCGACAGGCGGTTCGACGTGGCCCAGCGCACGGCAGGCTTGTCGAACAGAGGCGCCAGCACCGTGTCGAAGAAGCGCTGCTGCTCCTCGATCGTCCGCGCGGCGAGGAGCTTGCCGAAGTCGACGCCGTAGGCGCGCGCGGCAACATGTGCGGCGCCGATGAAGCGGCCGAGCACACCGTGGCGGTAGGCGTTCTGGGCAAAGATCGAGATGCGGCGCCGGCCGCCGCGGTGCAGGCTGCGGCCTTCCCAGTAGGCGCGGCTCGCCTGGTCGAGATGCGGTGCGATGTGGAGGTCGTAGGCGCGCGGATTGGCGCTGGAATTGGCGGCGCCGAAGAAGCGATAGTAATCAGACCAGGAGGGCAGGCGCTGCGCGGCGGTGAGCTTCAGTCGGTTGAGCGCCACATGGGCGCGGCTGAGATCGACGGCGGTGATGCGCGCCGGATCGGCGGTGAGATAGGACAGGATGTTGCAACCGCCCGATGCGATGGCCACGACATGGCAGTCCGGCGTCAGCGCCATCGCCTCGAGGTCGACTTCGGGATCCTCCCAGATCT
>JBILYJ010000451.1:0-4551 GCA_044377795.1 Reyranella sp.
GGGCAGGCATCGATCCAGTCGCGCAGGTGCGCGCCGTCGGGCTGCGTGAAGGCCGTCTCCAGCAGCTTGCCGTACTTCAGCGTGACGACCCGCCAGCCGACCAGCTCGAACATCTCGGCGACCCGGCCGAACAGCCGGTCGTTCACCACGCCGTCGAGGCTCTGGCGGTTGTAGTCGATCACCCACCACAGGTTCCGGACGTCGTGCTTCCAGCCTTCGAGCAGCGCCTCGAAGATGTTGCCCTCGTCGAGCTCGGCGTCGCCGACCAGCGCCACCATGCGGCCGGTGGGGCGCTTGCCGTCACCCAGGTTCTTCAGGCGCACATAGTCCTGCACGATCGACGAGAACAGCGTCATGGCGACGCCGAGACCGACCGAGCCGGTCGAGAAGTCGACGTCGTCGGTGTCCTTGGTGCGCGACGGGTAGGACTGCGCGCCGCCCAGCGCACGGAAGCGTTCGAGCTTCTCGCGGGTCTGGTGGCCGAACAGGTACTGGATCGCATGAAACACGGGGGAGGCGTGCGGCTTCACCGCGACGCGATCCTCCGGCCGCAGCACCGAGAAATAGAGCGCCGTCATGACCGTCGCCAGCGAGGCGCAGGAAGCCTGGTGGCCGCCGACCTTGAGCCCGTCGCGGTTGGGCCGGATGTGGTTGGCGTGATGGATCGTCCAGGCGCTGAGCCACAGTACCTTGCGTTCCAGTTCACGGAGCAGGCGAAGACGCTGAATCGGGGCGAGGGTGGTCATGGACACCGGCATACGCCTGCTCTGCTGGTAGGTCCTTGCGTTCGGGTCGCCAGACGGGCTGTATAGGGTAGGATTTCCCCAGATTATGGCGATTTGAGCAATGATCTCCCTAGACGCGATAGACCGGCGCATTCTCGAGCGGCTCCAGCATGACGGCCGCCTCAGCAACGCCGACCTGGCCGAGCAGGTCGGGCTCTCCTCCTCGCCCTGCTGGCGGCGGGTCAAGGCGCTGGAGGAGGCGGGTGTCATCAAGGGCTATGCCGCCCAGGTCGACGCCAAGTCGGTCGGCCTGTCGGTCAACGTCTTCATGAGCGTGTCGCTCACGACGCAGACCGAGAAGGCGCTGAAGGATTTCGAGCGCGCCGCGGCGGAACGGCCCGAGGTGATGGAGTGCTACCTGATGACCGGCGACAGCGACTACCTGCTGCGTATCGTGGTGCCCGATCTCGAAGCCTATGAACGCTTCGTCATGGACTTCACCAAGATCCAGGGCATCGCCCAGATCAGAAGCTCGTTTGCACTACGCCCGGTGAAGCAGGGCGCCGCGTTGCCACTCGCCCTCATGTCCCTCGCCCCCGCTAGGGGGAGAGGAGTCTGAAAGAGGGTCGCTACTACTCCAATTCGATCACACCACTCATCATCGGCTTGCAGCGGCCGCCGATGTACGTCGCGACGACCCTGCCGTCCTTCTTTTCGGCCGAGGCCTGCAGCACGCTGGGGCGGCCCATGTCGAAGCCCTGGCCGATGGTCTTCGCGAGGGTGATGTCGGCCTCGGGACGGTGATGCGCCAGCACGCCGATCAGGGCGACGTTGGCGGCGCCGGTCGCCGGGTCCTCGGGGATGCCGTGCTCGGGCGCGAACATGCGGGTCTGGACGTCGATGTCGCCGTCCTTCGCCTGCACGTAAAGATGGATGCCGACGATACGGTCGCGCGGCAGGTCGCGGGCGAAGATCTCGGCTCGCGGCGCGGCCCTGCGCAGCGTCTCGCGTGACGTCAGTTCGACGAAGAGCAGCGGCGCGCCGCAGGAGGCGACGCGCGGCGGGTGGACGTCGAGCTTCAGGTCGTCGGGCTCGAGGGAGCAGGCAGCCGCCACCAGGGCCGGATCGATCTCCTCGCCGAAGCCGAGCGGCACGGGCGCGGCGAGGCGGGTGGCCACGACCGCGCCGCCCTCGCGCACGATGTCCATGGCCACCAGGCCCGCCTTCTCCTCGAAGACCAGCCGGTCGCCGGTCACCGGCCGGCCGTAGCTGGTGCCGGCGCGCGCCAGGACGAAGGCGGTGCCGACATTGGGATGGCCGGCGAAGGGCATCTCGGCCTTGGGGGTGAAGATGCGCACCTCGGCCGTATGGGCCGGGTCCTTCGGCGGCAGCACGAAGGTCGTCTCGGCCAGGTTGAACTCGGCCGCGATGGCCTGCATCCGCTCGCCCGACAGGCCCTGCGCATCGGTGATGACGGCCAGGGGGTTACCCCCGAACTGGCGGTCGGTGAAGACGTCCACGGTGACGAAAGTGAGTTTCATGATTCCAAATCTGGCACGGCGCGCTAATCTCGACGCATGACCAAAGCTCAGGCCGCCCCTAAAATCTCTTACGATCACGGCGTCTCGGACAAGAAGCTGATCGGCGAGACGATCGGCGCCTTCTTCGACCGCACCGTCGAAACCCATCGCGACCGCGAGGCGCTGGTGGTCCGCCACCAGAACGTGCGCTGGAGCTGGGGCGAGGTGGGCCGCCGGGTCGACGATCTCGCCGCCGGTCTCCTGACCTTGGGTCTGGAACGCGGCGACCGGGTCGGTATCTGGTCGCCCAACACGTCGGAATGGACCTTGGCGCAGTTCGCGACCGCCAAGGCAGGCCTCGTGCTGGTGAACGTCAATCCGGCCTACCGGCGCGCCGAGCTCGAATACGCAATGAACAAGGTCGAGTGCAAGGCGCTGATTCTCGCGCCCGCGCTCAAGACCTCGAACTATCTCGAGATCGTCGAGGACCTGGTGAAGGCGAAGAAGCTGCCACACCTGAAACACGTCATCCGCCTCGGGTCGGAGAAGACGCCGGGCATGCTGAACTTCGACGATGTCGCGACCGCCGGTGGCAACGCCGAGAAAGCCCGCCTCGCCGAACTGGCGCCGAAGCTGCAGTTCGACGACGCGATCAACATCCAGTTCACGTCGGGCACCACGGGCTTTCCCAAGGGCGCCACGCTCAGCCACCACAATATCCTGAACAACGGCTACTTCGTCGGCGAGGGGCTGAAGCTCACACCAGAGGACCGGCTCTGCATTCCCGTGCCGCTCTATCACTGCTTCGGCATGGTGATGGGCAATCTGGGCTGCCTGACGCACGGCTCGACCATGATCTATCCGTCCGAGGCCTTCGATCCGCTGGCGACCCTGCAGGCCGTGGCCGAGGAGCGCTGCACGGCGCTCTATGGCGTGCCCACCATGTTCATCGCCCAGCTCGACCATCCCGACTTCGCGAAGTTCGACCTCAGGAGCCTGCGCACCGGCATCATGGCAGGTTCACCCTGCCCCATCGAGGTGATGAAGAAGGTGCAGAGCCACATGCACATGGGCGAGGTCACCATCGCCTACGGCATGACCGAGACCTCGCCGGTGTCGACGCAATGCGCCACCGACGATCCGGTCGAGCGCCGCGTCTCGACCGTGGGCCAGGTGCTGCCTCATATCGAGATCAAGATCGTCGACACCGAGGGCAGGGCGGTGCCGCGCGGCGAGACCGGCGAGTTCTGCACCCGCGGCTATTCGGTGATGAAGGGCTACTGGAACGACGAGGCCAAGACCAGGGAGGCCGTCGACGAGGCCGGCTGGATGCACACCGGCGACCTCGCGACCATGGACGAGCAGGGCTACGTCAACATCGTCGGCCGCCTCAAGGACATGATCATCCGCGGCGGCGAGAACGTCTATCCGCGCGAGATCGAGGAGTTCCTCTATCGCCACCCGAAGGTGCAGGACGTGCAGGTGATCGGCGTCCCCGACCCGCGCTTCGGCGAGGCGGTCTGCGCTTGGATCAAGCTCCACGCCGGCCAGACCGCGACCGACGAGGAGATCCGCGCCTTCTGCCAGGGCCAGATCGCCCACTACAAGATCCCGCGCTACATCGAGTTCGTGCCGGAATTCCCAATGACCATCACCGGCAAGATCCAGAAGTTCGTGATGCGCGAACAGACGATCGAGAAGCTCGGACTCAAGGCGCAGAAGACAGCCTGATTGCCGGGGGCACGCCACTCCAGTGGCGCGCCCCCGGCAATCAGGGAAGATTGGCCTCCAGGAACATCCTGATGTGGCGCATCGCCAGAGGGACCCGCCCGGGCGTGTCTTCCCACGGATAGAGCGTGACCTGCCAACCGGGCGCAAGCATCGCCCCAGCTATTCGGACTGCCGACGTCAATTGCTCCGTTGGCGAAAGGCGCCCTCGTGATGATTTGGGCGTCGGCCGCTACTGGCTCTTCTCCAGCTTGCTCCGACACTGGCCTAGTGTCGCGCGCATTGTAGCACAGGATACTATCTGAAGTCGTGTGGCCGCCGCCTGTTTGCAGTACACTGGCTGCCGGAGAGGTGCGTAATGAATGGTCTTGGGCGGCGTAGTGCATTGATCGGGTTGGGCGTGTCGCTTACGGGATGCGTGGCGTCAGGTCCGATAGCGGTCACTCAGTCAAACGTCGACGCCGCATACGGCAAGAAGTTGAAGCGAGTGGTGGTCGCGATCTCGGTCCATTCGGCAAAGCTCACAAAAGAGCAGAACCTGACGCTGTTGCAGGTGGGCGAGCTCAAGCAGAGCTTCG
>JBILYJ010000518.1:0-3971 GCA_044377795.1 Reyranella sp.
CAAGGACCGGCGGAACATCATCGAGGACGTGCTGACCCAGACCCAGTGGACCACGCGCTTGGTGTAGAGGCGGTAGGGCGTTTGCCCCGGCCACCTGGCAGTGCCTTGCTTGACATCGAGCGTCGGCACGCGGGTCGCATCGATGGGAACGAAGGCCTGGTCGCGGTCGGCACGGGCGCGGTCCTTGCCGAACCAGTACATGCCGCCCGCGATCAGTTCATCCTGACCGTTGATCAGGCGGGCGTTGCAGGCCGTGAAGCCCACCGCGTAGGCCTCGTTGAGATGCGCGGCGAGATGGCGTTCGAGGAAGTCCGGATTCCACAGATCGTCGGAATCGAGGAAGCAGACGAACATGGCGTTCGTCTCCGCGAGGCCGCGGCGCGTGGCGCCGGTCTGCCCGACGTTCTTGTCGAGACGGATGTGGCGGAAGCGGGCATCGCCAAGCTCCTCCAGCGTCTGCTGAACGACCGCGACCGAATCGTCGGTCGAGGCGTCGTCGACGATGACGCAGTCGAAGTCGCGCAACGTCTGGCGCGCGACCGAACGAATCGCGTCGGCAATGTAGTCGCGGCAATTGTAGCAGGTGACGACGACCGAGATGCGGGGGAGCTTGGCTTCGGTCACTTTTCCGGTCCGAGGAAATCGAAGTCGACGCCTTCATCGGCCTGCAGCACGGTCTTGAAGAACAGCCCGGTGTAGCCGCGCCCGCTGCCGGGGTGGGCCGGTGGCGCCTTCCAGGCCTTCTTGCGGGCCGCCAGCGTCTTGGCATCGACATGGAGTTCGAGCCGGCGCTTCGGCACGTCGAGGGTGATGCTGTCGCCGGTCTTCACCAGGGCGAGCGGTCCACCGACGGCGGCCTCGGGCGCGACATGCAGCACGATGGTCCCGAATGCCGTGCCGCTCATGCGCGCATCGGAGATGCGGATCATGTCCTTCACGCCCGCACGGGCGAGCTTCATCGGGATGGGGAACGAGCCTGCCTCGGGCATGCCGGGCGCACCCTTGGGGCCGGCATTGCGCAGCACGAGGATATCGTCGGCCTTCACGTCGAGGTTCGGATCGTCGCCGCGGGCGGCAAGATCCTCCAGCGAATCGAACACTACGGCGCGGCCCGTGTGAGTCATCAGCGCAGGCGAGGCCGCTGCGTGCTTGATGACGGCGCCGCGCGGCGCGAGGTTGCCGCGGAGCACCGCCATGCCGCCGGTCGGCTTGATCGGATTCTTCGAACTGCGGATCACCGTCTGGCCCGGCACCATCTCGGCGGCATCGATCACCTGCTTCAGGGTCTTGCCGGCGACCGTCCTGCACGTCTCGTCGAGGTTACGGCGGATCTCCTTCATCAGGCGGGAATTGCCGCCCGCCCAATGGAAGTGCTCCATGTAGTGATCGCCCGACGGCTTGAGGTCGACCAGCACCGGCACGTTGCGGCCGATCTCGTCGAATTCCTCCAGCTCGATCTCGACGCCGAGCCGGCGCGCCACTGCGGTGAGATGCACCAGCGCGTTGGTCGAGCCGCCGATCGCCTGTAGCACGGTGAGGGCGTTGCGGAAGGCCGCCTTGGTCATGATCTCGCTGGGCTTCGGGCCCTGCTTCACGGCCATCTCCGCCGCGAGCCGGCCGGTCTGCTCGGCGATGCGCAGCCGGTCCGAATGGGTGGCCGGGATCGAGCCGCTGGTCGGCAGCCCCATGCCCAGGGTCTCGACGATGCAGCCCATCGTGCTGGCGGTGCCCATGACCATGCAGGTGCCCTTGGTCGGCGCCAGGCGCTCGCTCACCTGCTCGATGTCGGCCTCGGAGAACGTACCGGCGCGGTACTGGCCCCACAGCCGGCGACAGTCGGTGCAGGCGCCCAGCACCTCGCCCTTGAAGTGACCGACCAGCATCGGCCCGACCGGCAGCACGACGGCCGGCCGGTCGGCGCTGGCCGCGGCCATCAGCTGGGCCGGCAGGGTCTTGTCGCAGCCGCCGATCAGCACGACCGAGTCCATCGGCTGGGCGCGAATCATCTCCTCGGTGTCCATCGACATGAGGTTGCGCAGGAACATGCTGGTGGGGTGGGAGAAGCTCTCGTGGATCGAGATGGTCGGGAAGACCATCGGCAGCGCGCCGGCCAGCATGGCGCCGCGCTTCACCGCCTCGATCAGGTCGGGCACGTTGCCGTGGCAGGGATTGTAGTCGGAAAAGGTGTTGGTGATGCCCACGATCGGCCGGTCGAGCGCGTCGTCGGAATAGCCGCCGGCCTTGATGAAGGCCTTGCGCAGGAACAGCGAGAAGCCCGCGTCACCATAGGTGGCGAGACCCTGGCGCAGCCCGGTTTCCTTCTTCGGTGCGGTTTTCGGTGCGGCTTTTGACGGGCGGCGGCGTTTGGCGGATGCCATGTCGGTTTCTCTCCCAGATTCACGGCATTTTGTCAGGTCGGCCCATCGCCGACCAGACCGGCGGCCCAGCGTGCATGCGCCGTGGAGTCGCGACCCTCGTCGATGGTCCGTGCCAGTTCGAGTCCCATCAGGGCGCCGAACTTGAAACCGTGGCCCGAGCAGGGCGACATCGCCCATCCTTTCGCGCCCTGCTTCTCCACGACGAAACGCTCGTCGTCGGTGACGCTGTAGAAGCAGACCTTCAGGTTCCGCACCTGCCAGCGGTCGAATCCACGGAGCAGGCTGCCGCAGCGATCGAGCAGGGCGCGCATCTCGTTTTCCCGCGCGTCGCGCGTCGCCGTGGGGTCGCCGCTGCGGCTGAATTCATGGTCGCCCACCTTCATGCCGCGACCGCGGACGGGCGGCACGAGATAGAGACCGACGTCGCCGGTCTTCTCGATGATCATCGGCCCTTTCGCCCAGGCCGCACGCTGGTCTTCCGGCAGGTCGAAGTAGATCACGACCTGGCGCGAGGGCACGACGCGGGCGCCGAGTGCCGGCAGCAGGCGCGGGGCCCAGGCGCCGGCTGCCACCACGACGATGTCGCCCTCGTGTGTCGCGCCGCCTTCCGTGACGATGCGGCCATGCTCGAGATCCACGGCGCGCACGGTTGTGTTGCCGTGCAATCGTACTTTGGCTTGCGCGCCGAGGTGACGTACGAGCGCTGCCACGATGTCCTGCGCCAGCAGAACGCCGCCGGTGTCTATCCAGAAGGCACGGTCGAGACCCTTGGTATCCAGCAGGGGAAAGCGTCGCGGCAGGTCCGACATCGAAAGTTCGGTCATCGGCTTGCCGATGGAGGCGAGGGCGGCGGCCGACTGTTCCGCCCAGTCTGCACCGTTGCCAGTCAAGGCCAGGGTGCCGGTCGGTTCGTACAGGGTCTCGCCGAGGTCGGCCCAGAGCAGCTCCCACGCTGCATACGCATCGTCGATCATCCGGGCATAGCCGACATGGCTGCCGTAGGGATGGCGGATCAACCTGTGCTCATCCATCGACGAGGCCAGTGGATTGGGAAGCGGGCCCTGCTCGAAAATCTCGACCTCGTGGCCCTGTCGCGCCAATCCCCAGGCCGTCGCCAGGCCCATGATGCCGCCGCCGATGATGATCGCTCTCATGGGTCTCCCTAACGGTTAAGCGGAATGTTTGCCGTCGATGCGCCGATTCTACCTGCTTTGAGGGGTATTGAGACCCCCTCTCGAAGATGTTGCAAATTGGGCCGTCATGGGCGTTGATGGCGCCGAGACTTATACAACCGGGACACAGTCGAAGGAATGAACATGGCAATGACCATGCTGCAGATGGCCGGCGCGCAACCGACGCCGGCCACCATGGCCGACGGCATACTGCTGATCATCGATGCGCAGAGGGAGTACACGGACGGATTGCTGCCGCTGACCGGCGTGCGGCCCGCGGTGGAGGCGCTGGCCGTCCTGCTCGAGAAGGCCCGCACGGCGGGAACTCCGATCGTCCATGTGCGCCACCAGTCCAAGGGCAAGGCCTTCAACCCCAGCTCGACGGGCTACGAGATCGTCAAGGAACTGACGCCGCGCGACG
>JBILYJ010000452.1:0-4545 GCA_044377795.1 Reyranella sp.
GAACCGTGGGGGAGGTTTCGCGTTGACGCGCCGGGCGCGATTCGTCGCCGCTGGCCGTTTGCTGTAGAAGACCGTTTGTAGCGGCCCCGCTTGCCGGAGGGCGCTTCATGCGTGCGCGAGATCATTTTTCGTTGCTTGCACGCCTTAGCCTGAAAGGCCTCATTTCCTTGAAATTGTTCGCGTGGCGCGCCCTCGGGCGCGCGCGACCCGCTTCCATTCGGGCAGACGAAGACGCCATCCGCAGCGAACTGTTCGGCCTCGAGAGGCTTGAGCAACATGCCCAAAGCCTCGCGGCCAGCCAGCCTGTTTATGCCGCGTTGACCGCCGGCAAGTCGCTCGTCGTCCGTCTGCGCGACAATGAACGCGTGCTGCTGGAGGCCTATCGTTCGATTGCGGCGGCCGTCGATGCCGGCCGGACGATCACGCCGGCCGCGGAATGGCTTCTCGACAACTTCCATCTCGTGGAGCAGCAGGTCCGCGAGGTCCGCACCGACTTGCCCGCCGGCTACTATCGTCAGCTTCCCAAGCTCAACGAAGGGCCGCTGGCCGGGTATCCGCGGGTGTTTGGCCTGGCATGGGCCTTCGTGGCGCATACCGACAGTCGCTTCGATCCCGAGACGCTCACCCGGTTCGTGCGCGCGTACCAGACGGTCCAACCGCTGACCATCGGCGAACTGTGGGCCGTCGCGATCACGCTCCGCATCGTCCTGGTCGAGAATCTGCGTCGTTCGGCCAGCCGCATCGTCAACCGGCGCGCGGAGCGCGAGCAGGCCAACCTCGTCGCCGATCGCCTGTTGGGACTGAAGGATCACGCCGCGGACCCCGCGGCTCTCGAGCCCTATGACCGGGCAGGCTTCTCCGAAGGTTTCGCCGTCCAGCTCGTCCATCGCCTGCGTGACCAGGATCCCGAAACGACGCCGGCGGTGGGCTGGCTCGAGAAGCGCCTGGCGCGCGAGGGGACGAGCGCCGACGAGTTGGTGCGGCGCGAGCATCAGCTGCAGGGCGCGACCAACGTCACGGTCCGCAACATCATCACGAGCATGCGACTGGTCTCCGACGTCGATTGGGCGAAGCTGTTCGAGGAAGTGAGTCCGGTCGATGACGTGCTTCGAACCGGCGGTGTCTTCGTCGAGATGGATTTTGCGACCCGCAACCTCTATCGCACCGCCATCGAGCAGATCGCCCGCGGCACGGCGCTCGCCGAGCCGGAGATCGCCCGGCGCGCGCTGGCCGCGGCGGCGAACGCCTCCGTCGACGACGACGGCGACGGGCGGCGACGCGAGCCGGGCTACCATCTGATCGGCAGCGGCCGCCGGGCCTTCGAACGGTCGGTCGGCTTCCGCACCAGCGGCCTGACCGTGCGGCGGCGGCTCCTGCGGACCGGCCTCGCGGGCTATGTCGGTAGCGTTGCCGTCACGGCCGGCATTGTACTCCTGCTGCCGCTGCTCGGTCTGTCGCTGCTGGGGATTCGCGGCCCGCTGCTTGTCGCGATGGCCGCCGCGGGGTTCTTGCCCGCCGTGGATGCCGCGCTCCTGCTGGTCAACCGGCTGATCACCGGGGGCTTCGGCGCCACGCTGCTGCCCGGCATCGAACTGCGCAATGGCGTGCCGCCGCATCTGCGGACGATCGTGGCAATTCCCACGCTACTGACGACCCAGGCGTCGATCGAAGAACAGATCGAGAGCCTCGAGGTCCATCATCTCTCCAACCCGGCCGGCGCGATTCACTTCGCCCTGCTGTCGGACTGGACCGACGCGCCCGCCGAATCGATGCCGGAGGACGCGGCCCTGCTCGCGACCGCGGTCGAGGGCATCGCGCGCCTCAATCGCCGCTATCCCGCGGAAGAGGGCGTCGATCGGTTCATTCTGTTGCATCGCCGTCGAGGCTGGAACGAAGCGCAGCGGTCCTGGATCGGCTGGGAGCGCAAGCGCGGCAAGCTGCATGAACTCAACCATCTTCTGCGCGGCTCGACGGGCACGACGTTCGTTGCCGTGCCGGGCGCCGCCCGACCGCTGCCCGCGGACGTGCGCTATGTCGTGACCCTCGACTCCGATACACGCCTGCCGCGCGACGCGATCGTGCGGCTGGTCGGCAAGATGGCCCATCCGCTGAACAGGCCGCGCTTCGACGCGGTTCGGGGCCGTGTGGTCGAAGGCTACGGCGTGCTGCAGCCGCGCGTCACGCCCTCGCTGCCGGTCGGCGCCGAGGGCTCGCGGTTCCAGCGCGTCTTCTCGAACAATAGCGGCATCGACCCCTATGCGTCGGCCGTATCGGACGTCTATCAGGATTTGTTCGGCGAGGGCTCCTATTCGGGCAAGGGCATCTACGATATCGATGCGTTCGAGGCTTCGCTGCACGGGCGTGTTCCCGACAGCACCATGCTGAGCCACGATCTCTTCGAGGGTACTTTTGCGCGCTCCGGCCTGGCGTCGGACATCGAGGTCGTCGAGGAGTTTCCCGCGCGCTACGACGTTGCGGCGGCGCGCCAGCATCGCTGGGCAAGAGGCGACTGGCAGCTCCTGCCATGGATGCTCGGACTCGTGAAGGAAACCGTGCCACGCCGGCGGGCGGGGTTCCTGCCCGCGATCGGCTTCTGGAAGATGTTCGACAATCTGCGCCGCACGCTGTCGGCGCCGGCGGCGGTCCTCTCCCTGCTGGCGGGCTGGATGCTCCCCCTCCCGGCCGCTCTGGTCTGGACAGGCTTCGTGGTGATGGCCATTGCGCTGCCCACGCTCCTGCCGGCGATAGCGGCCCTGTTCCCGCGACATGCGAAAATCACGACCCGCAGTCATCTCGATGCCCTGTGGAGCGACGTGGTCTCGGCTGCCCAGCAGACGGCGTTGCTCGTCGTCTTCCTGGCTCATCATGCCTGGCTGATGGCCGACGCGATCGGCCGGACGTTGTTCCGGCTCGTGGTCAGCCATCGCCGTCTCCTCGAATGGATCACCGCCGCGCAATCCAAGCAGAGCCTGCGGGCCGGTTGGCCTGGCCTTTACGGCAAGATGGCAGGAAGCGTCGTGGTCGCGCTCGTCGCCGCCTGCGTGGTCTGGCAGGCCGGCCCCGCGGCGATGCCGGTCGCCGCCCCGTTCGTGCTGGCCTGGCTGCTGGCGCCCGCGGTCGCCCATTGGGTAAGCCGTCCGCCTCGCGACGCCGGCAGCTTGCGAATCAAGCCCGCCGAGGTGGTCTCGCTGCGCCTCATTGCCCGCCAGACCTGGCGCTTCTTCGAGACGTTCGTGACCGAGGCGGACAACATGCTGCCGCCGGACAACTTCCAGGAGGCACCGACTCCCGTCGTGGCGCATCGCACATCGCCGACCAATCTCGGTCTGCTGCTCCTGTCGACGGCCACTGCCCGCGAGTTCGGCTGGATCGGAACTGCCGAGGCGGTGGAGCGTCTCGAAGCCACCCTCGCGACAATGGAGAGGCTGCAACGGTTTCGTGGCCATTTCTTCAACTGGTACGACACGACCGATCTGCGTGCCCTCGAGCCGCGCTACGTCTCGACGGTGGACAGCGGCAACCTCGCCGGACACCTGATCGCGCTGGCCAACGCCTGCGGCGCCTGGCGCATACGAGGCGGTGCGCAGCCCGATGGCGCGCGCGGCGCCTCTGACAGTCTCGACCTCGCCCGCGAGGCCTTGACGGCGCTGTCCGACGACCGCCGCACCCATCTCGTCACCCGGCCCGAGCTCGTTCGGGCGTTCGACGAGTTCGCGGCGGCCCTGTCCAAGTCACCACTCCGGCTCGAAGCGGCGCTGTCGCTGGCGGAGACTGCCGTCGACCTCGCGCGCACGCTTGCGAGCGAGCGCGCCGACCCGGAGAGCGCCGACATGCTGTTCTGGATCGAGGCGGCTCACCGCACGGTTGCCAGCCATCATCGCGATGCCCGGGCCGACGGGATGACGGACGATCTGGACCGTCGACTGCTCACGATCGAGACGTCCGCGCGTGCCATGGCGAGCGCCATGGAGTTCGACTTCCTGTTCGATGAGCGCCGCCGACTGTTGTCGATCGGTTTCCTGGTCGCCGAAGACCGGCTCGACCTCAATTGCTACGACCTTCTCGCCTCCGAGGCGCGGCTCGCGAGCTTCGTCGCCATCGCGGCGGGTGACATCCCGGCGCGACACTGGTTCCGGCTGGGCCGCGAGGTAACGCCGGTCGCCCACAGCGCGGCCCTGGTCTCGTGGTCGGGATCGATGTTCGAATATCTGATGCCGTCGCTGGTGATGCGTGCGCCATTCGGCAGCCTGCTCGAAAAGACCAACCGCCTCGTCGTCCGCCGGCAGATCCAGTACGCGACCGAACTCGGCCTGCCCTGGGGGATATCGGAGTCGGCCTACAATGCGCGCGACAAGGAATTCACCTACCAGTACTCGAACTTCGGCGTGCCCGGGCTCGGCTTCAAGCGCGGCCTCAGTGAGAACCTCGTCATTGCGCCCTATGCCACCGGTCTGGCCGCCATGGTCGACCCCGCGGCGGCCGCCGCCAATTTCGAACGGCTGGCCGCTGTTGGTGCGCGCGGCCGCTACGGCTTCTACGAGGCGC
>JBILYJ010000453.1:0-4533 GCA_044377795.1 Reyranella sp.
CGCGACGCCGGCGCATCCCTACACGGCCGCACTGATGGCGGCGATCCCGGTGCCCGATCCGGACGTCCCGCTGGGGGATACGAAACTGAAGCCCGGCGACCCGCCGTCGCCGCTCGACCCGCCCTCGGGCTGCCGCTTCCGCACGCGCTGCCCGCATGCGCAGCCGCGCTGCACGGACGAGGTGCCGCCGCTGCGCCAGATCGTGCCCGGCCGCGAGGTCGCCTGTCATTTCCCACTGGTGGGCTGAACTCCAGGGCCGAAACGAAAGCGGGGCGCATCGCTGCGCGCCTTTCGTCTCGTCGATTGGCCGGAGCGAGAGGATTCGAACCTTCAGCTCCTACCGGCTGGCTCTCGGCCGCTGCAGTTTCCTGGCTTCAACGGAACTGCTGTGTCGCAATTCCGCTGAATAAAATGTCGCGAAGTGATCCAAACAGGTCAGCCGCATCTATTACTGCAGAGACCGCTGAAGGTCTCAAACAGTGCAAAGCCAAGTATGCTGCTGATTGCCCTAAAGATGCTGTTCGGAGACCCGATGAAGCTTATCGGTCTGGTCTTTGGAATTTCCTTTTCGACCCTGCTGATGTCGCAGCAGGGAGGCTTTTTCATTGGACTGATTTCGCGTGCTGCCAATGTCATATCGGATGCTCGCGAAGCGACGATTTGGGTCATGGATCCCCAAACCGAAACCGTCGAAGGGCCGACCAACATGCGCGCGACGGAACTCCTTCGGGTGCGCGGTGTCGAGGGGGTTCTGTGGGCCGTACCATTGGTGAGGGCCTCGGGCGCGATACGGACCGCAGAGGGACGCTCGACAACTGCGTCGTTTATCGGCGTCGACGATGCGAGCCTGGTCGGCATGACGGGCCGTTTCATCGCCGGTGCACCGGAGGACCTGCGTAGCCCAGACGCGATCGCGATCGACCAGCTTGGCTTTGCGCGCTTGTGGCCAGGAGAACCGCTTGAAACCGGCAAGGTGCTCGAGGTTAACGATCGCCGCGCCGTGATCGCCGCCATCACAGACGCCGCCCCCGGATTCGCGGCGCCGGTCGTCGTCTACACTCGCCTGTCCCAAGCCCTGGTCTACGTTCCGGGCGGCCGCAATACCCTGTCCTTCGTGTTGGTTCGCAACGTGCCGGAAAGCGATGCCGCAACGGTGGCCCGGCGGATCTCCGAGACCACCGGATTGCGCGCCCTGACTTCGCAGGCGTTTGAGCGAGCAACTATCGACTACGTGCTCGCCAATACCGGAATCGCCTTCTCCTTCGGCGTCGTCATCGCTCTCGGTGCCGTCGTCGGCATCCTGGTCTGCGGGCTTACCTTCACGCTTTTCGTCAACGACAACATTCGGCAGTTTGCCGTGCTGAAGGCGATCGGCGTTTCGAACGGCAGGATTCTGGGCATGGTTGCGAGCCAGGCCATCGTGGTGGCCTTCATCGGCTATTCGATCGGCATCTGGCTGTCTTCGGCTTTTTTCGATGGGGTCAACCAACCGCTGTCCGACCTCAAGGGCTTTTGGCTGCCTTGGCAGGTCGCGGCGCTGTCCGCCGCCGCGGTACTGGCGATCGTCCTCCTCGCCACCGTGGTGAGTCTGCGACGTGTTTTCGCGCTCGATCCCGCCATCACCTTCCGGGGCTGAGATCTTGAGTGCCGTGGTCGCCCGGGGAATTTGCAAGCGCTTCGGCCGGGGAGCGACGAGCGAAATCGTGCTCAACCGTACGGACTTCGATGCCCGTGCCGGAGAGATGACGTTCCTCGTCGGGCCTTCGGGGTGCGGCAAGACCACGTTGATCTCTATCCTGTCCGCGATGCTGCGTGCCGACGAGGGAGACGTGACCGTTTTCGGCGCGGACCTCAAGGCTCTCAGCGGCCGGGCGCTCAGCCGCTTCCGCGGCGAGACCGTGGGTTTCGTTTTCCAGCAGTTCAATTTGCTCCCTGCGCTCGATGCCGCCGAGAACGCGGCGGTCCCCCTGATCGCGCATGGCATGGCCACGGGCCGCGCCCGCCGCCGGGCGAGCGAACTGCTCGACCGGCTGGGGCTCGCCGAGAGCCTGAAGAAGTTTCCCCGCGAGCTTTCGGGCGGCCAGCAGCAGCGGGTGGCGATCGCGCGCGCGCTGGTCCACGATCCGAAGCTCATCGTCTGCGACGAGCCGACCGCCTCGCTCGACGGCGCCTCGGGTCACGCCGTGATGAACATCCTGCGCACCCTGGCCGTGCGGCCCGATCGTGCGGCGATCATCGTCACCCACGACGACCGGATTTTCCAGTTTGCGGACCGGATTGCCTTCATGGCCGATGGTAGGGTCGTCCGGACCGAGAAGCGCCCCTTCGAAGAGATGCATTGATGGCCGCACGCTCCCGTCTCCTCATGTACGGCCTGCCGGCGCTTGCCGGTGTCGCCCTCGTTGCCGCGCTGGCATCGATCGTGAATTCCAATACCCCGGCCCCGACAGTCGCGCCCCGCAGCATGCCGCCGACGGCGCGGGCGGAGGGACCTTCCACCGCAGCCTCGCCTTTCCTGCCATCGACCGCCACCGCGCCGGCGGTCATCGGCGCGCTCGGCACGGTCGAACCCGCCAGCCGTGAAGTCTCGGTCGCGACCCGGTTTCCCGGCGTGGTCACGGAAGTGCGCGTGATCGACGGCAGCAAGGTGAAGGCGGGAGATGTGCTCTTTGTCATCGATTCCGCGCTGCCGGCCGTCACCGTGGTTCAGCGCCAACGCGATCTCAGCGTCGCCGAAGCGCGCCTCGCCCAGACCCGGCAGCGGGCGGCCGTACTCGCCGCGGACGTCGCGGTCGCACGTGGCATCGCGGTCTCGGCGGAGGCCGATTTGGACGAAGCCAACGATCTCGTCCGGATCGCCGATCGGCTGCAGAGCGGGTCGTCGATCACCGAACGCGAGATGGTACGTCGGCGGAATCTGCTGCGTGTTGCCGAGGGGCGCGTCGCCGAGGTCAAGGCCCGGCTGGCACGCGCCGAGGCCGAGTTCGCGCTTGTAGATCCCCAGAACGGCGGCCCGACCCTTCGTATCGAGGAGGCGGCTGTCGCTCAGGCGAAAGCGGCACTGGTTTTTGCCGAAGCCGAGCTCGATCAACGCACCGTAAGGGCGCCGTCGGACGGAACGGTCCTTGCGGTAAACATCCGCCCGGGCGAATTCGCGGCCATCGGCGGATCGCCACCGCCAATTCTGCTGGGCCGGCTCGATCCCCTCCACGTTCGGGTCGATATCGACGAAGCCGATGTCCCGCGATTTGCGTCGGGCGCCGAAGCCGTCGGTCTGCCCCGCGGCGCGCCGGAGCGACGGATCGCCTTGCGCTATGTGCGCGCCGAGCCTTTGGTGAAGCCCAAACGAACCCTCTCAGGATTGAGTAGTGACCGCGTCGATACGCGGGTGCTGCAGGTCGTCTATTCCGTCAATCCGCCAGTCGATGGCCTGCGCCCGGGTCAGGTGATCGACGTTTTCATCGAGGTCGCGTCCGGGCGCGCACCGGTCGCCCCGGTACGACGCTAAGGGCCTGGAGCAGAAACGTGGCGAAGATCGAGGGTCCGGGCGTCGTCGTCGCCAATATCGCCATCCTGCCGAAGATGTAGCTGCTCCCTGAAATGAAAACGGCGGACCCGAAGGTCCGCCGTTCTCTCGTAACCGACGCCTTTGGCATCGGCCTCACCGATTGGTCGGAGCGAGAGGATTCGAACCTCCGGCCCCTAGCTCCCGAAGCTAGTGCTCTACCAGGCTGAGCTACGCTCCGTCAGGATTGGCGGACTCCGGCCCGCGGCGAGGCCGGGGTTATAGCCGCCACCCCGGTGGGTCGCAAGGGCCGAGCCTGCCCGCTATAGTCGACGCCTGATTCGGGTCCAGGGGGATAGATGGCGAAGGAAAAGCGGCTGAAAATCGCGCTGATCGGCTACGGCGCCATCAGCCAGATGCTGTTCGACGTGTTTCGCGAAAAGAAGCCGCCCATCGATATCGTGGGTGTTCTGGTGCGCAAGGGCAGGGTCGCGGCCACCCAGAAGAAGCTCGGCAAGAAGGTCGTGGTCGTCGATGACCTGAAAGCGCTGCTGAAGCTCAAGCCCGAAATCGTGGTCGAGGCGGCGAGCCAGCAGGCGGTGCGCGACTGGGGCGAAACCATCCTGAAGAAGGGCATCGACTTCATGGTGATCGCCACCGGCGCCTACGGCGACCCGGCGCTTTGGAAGAAGCACGTGAAGGCGGCGGAGAAGGGCGGCGCACGCCTGCGGCTGCCGGCCGGCGCCATCGCCGGCCTGGACGGGCTGCTCGCCATGCGGCTCGGCAAGCTGGAGCGGGTGAAATACATCTCGATCAAGCCGCCGCATGCCTGGACGGGCACGCCGGCCGAGACCGAGTTCGACCTGCCGTCGATCAAGGAACCGACCGTGATCTTCCGTGGCTCACCCGCCGATGCGGGCCGGCTCTACCCGAAGAACGCCAATCTGGCGGTGACGGTGGCGCTCTGTGGCGCGGGTCTCGAGAAGACGGAGATCGAGTTGGTGGCCGATCCGACCCTGCCGCCTGGA
>JBILYJ010000454.1:0-4527 GCA_044377795.1 Reyranella sp.
CTCCACAGGCGGCTGGGGAGAAATAACGAATAGGGCGCATCCCCAGATGCCACAGGCCCTACTACTGCTACTACCTATTATGAATAGAGTAGAAGGAAGCATGAGGGACAGAGTGTGAGCGGCGGTAAACTCCTGGAAACACTGGCCGGAACGAGACATCCGACGCCACCCATCTGGCTGATGCGTCAGGCTGGACGCTACCTGCCGGAGTATCGTGCCGTGCGGGCGACGACGCGTTCCTTCCTGGAATTCTGCTACACGCCTGACAAGGCCGTCGAGGTGACCCTGCAGCCGATCCGGCGGTTCGATCTCGATGCAGCGATCATCTTCTCCGACATCCTCGTGGTGCCCGATGCGCTCGGGCAGAAGGTCTGGTTCGCGGAAGGCGAGGGGCCGAAGCTGGAGGCGCTGACCGATCCGTCGCAGTTCGGGCGCCTGTCTCGCGCCCGCCTGCAGGAGCACCTGGCGCCGGTCTACGAGGCGATCCGCCGGACGCGTGCCGAGTTGCCGAAGGACAAGGCACTGCTGGGATTCGCCGGCGCACCCTTCACGCTGGCCTGCTACATGATCGAAGGCAGCGGCAGCAAGGATTTCGCCAAGGTGAAGAAATGGGCCTATGCCCATCCCGAATCGTTCAAGCTGCTGATCGATCTCCTCATCGAGGCGGTGGTCGATCATCTCGGCCATCAGGTCGATGCCGGCGTCGATGCCGTTCAGCTGTTCGATTCTTGGGCCGGCGTCCTGCCGGAAGAACAGCTCTTCCACTGGTCGCTCGATCCCATGGTCCGGATCGCCAAGGCCTTGCGCGAGCGTCATCCCAGCGTGCCGGTCATCGCCTTTCCGCGCGCCGTCGGTCCCGCCGTCCTGATGTACCGTCTGCCCGAGACGTTCAGCGCCCTCTCCCTCGACACCGGCATCGGCGCACATTGGGCGGCAAAGGAAATCCAGCCGCACATCTGCGTGCAGGGTAATCTCGATCCGATCATGGTGGTTGCGGGGGGCGAGGCGATGGAGCGCGAGGCGATCCGCATTCTCGACAAGCTCGGGCATGGTTCCCTCGTCTTCAACCTGGGACACGGCGTGGTGCCGCAGACGCCGCCCGACAATGTCGCGCGACTCGTCGAGATCGTGCGCAACTGGAAACCGGGCTGAGGACCGCGCGATGAAGATTGCGATCGTCCTGTTCAATCTCGGCGGCCCCGATTCGCCGGAGGCCGTCCAGCCGTTCCTGCGCAACCTGTTCAGCGATCCGGCGATCATCTCGCTGCCGTCGTTCTTCCGGCTGCCGCTGGCGCGCTTCATCTCCAGCCGCCGGGCCGCCAAGGCACAGGCGATCTATGCGCAGATCGGCGGCAGCTCGCCGATCCTGGGCCAGACCGAAGCCCAGGCGCGTGCGCTCGAAGAGGCGCTGGGGCAGGAGCATGAATGGCGCGGTTATGTCTGCATGCGCTACTGGCATCCGATGACCGAGGCGGTCGTGCGCTCGGTCAAGCGCTTCGCGCCCGACCGCATCGTGCTGCTGCCGCTCTATCCGCAATTCTCCACGACCACGACGGCGTCGTCGGTGAAGGCCTGGAAGGAAGTGGCGGCGGCGGCGAAGCTCGACGTACCGACACAAACCGTCTGCTGCTATCCCGACGAGGACGGATTCATCTCGGCTTCCGTCGATCTCGTGAAGCAGGGCCTCGTCGAAGTGGGCGATCGTCCCGTGCGCGTGCTGTTCTCGGCGCACGGGCTTCCGGAGAAGATCATCAAGGCCGGCGATCCCTACCAGGCGCAGGTCGAGCGCAGCGCCCGGGCGATCGCCGAGCGTATCGGCGGTCTCGACTGGTCGGTCTGCTACCAGAGCAGGGTCGGACCCCTGAAATGGATCGGTCCCTCGACCGACGCCGAGATCGAGCGCGCCGGCACGGATGGCAAGGCCGTGGTCCTCTATCCGCTGGCCTTCGTGTCGGAGCATTCCGAGACCCTGGTCGAACTCGACATCGAGTATCGTCATCTCAGCGAGAAGCGCGGCGTGCCGGCCTATGTTCGCGTGCCGACCGTGGGCACGCATCCCGCCTTCATCGCGGGTCTCGCCGGCCGCGTGCGCGCGATCCTGGCCGAGCCGCAGGTCGCGATCTGCCATGGCGCGACCAGCATGCCCTGCGCGGGCAACCATCGGGGCTGCCCGCTGATTGCCGGCGCCGCCTGATGCTCTACGACGTGCTGAAGGCGCTACACATCATTTCGGTCATCGCCTGGATGGCCGGGCTGCTCTACCTGCCGCGCCTCTTCGTCTATCATGCCGATGCCGAGAAGGGCTCTGCGCAGAGCGAGACCTTCAAGATCATGGAACGGCGCCTGCTGCGCGGCATCATGAACCCCGCGATGATCCTGACCTGGGTCTTCGGCCTTTCGCTCACCTGGCAGGGCGAGTGGTGGCATGCCGGCTGGTGGCACGCGAAGTTCGCCCTGGTCTGCGGCCTCACCGTGGTGCACCACCTGTACGGACGCTGGCGCAAGGAATTCGCTGCGGACCAGAACAAGCGACCTGCCAATTATTATCGCTGGTGGAACGAAGTGCCCACCCTGCTGATGGTCGCGATCGTCTTCCTGGTGGTGCTCAAGTCGTTTTGATCTACCCGCGACCGAGCAGTCGTCCGGGCCAGATTTTCCGTTCGACCTGGTCGGCAACGATATCGGCGATCGTCTCGCCGGCAAATCGCGTGAGACGCGAGACCGGGCGGTCGGCCGGATAGGACAGGACCAGCTGCCTGACCGGCGCCGGATCGGTCAGAGGTGCCGCGGCCAGGCGCCCCGCGGCGATGTCGTCGTGAATGGGCGACAGCGGCAGGATCGTCCAGCCATGACCATGACGCACCAGATCCTTCAGGGTCGCGTAGGAATCGGCTTCGATGGCGATGTGCAGCGCGATGCCGGCTTCCACGGCGCACTGCTCGACGATCGTGCGCAAGCCGTGACGTGTGCTGGGCAGGAGGATGCGCTTGCCGTCGAGGTCCCTGAACGGAATCGAGCGTTCTACGGAGAGGCCTGAGTCGGGCGGTCCGATCAGGAACAGGTTCTCGAGCAACAGCGGCTCGGACCGCAGCGATCGGACGGAATTCGGATCGTAGAGAATGGCGACGTCGATCTCGCCGCGATGCAGCCAGTCGAGCAGATGGCCCGTATAGGCGCCGACCAGCCGCAGCTCGACCTGCGGGTGGGTCTTTCCGAAAGCGGCGACCAGGGGCAACGAGAGGATGTCGGCCACCGTCGGCGGAAAGCCGATGGAGATACGACCCCGCAGAGGTGCGTCGAGGTCGGAGGCCGTGGCGCGGATCTCCTCCAGCTCGGTCATGACGCGCGTGGCGTGTTCGAGGATCTCCTGGCCCTTGTCGGTGAGGACCATGCCTCGGCCATGGCGGGTGAACAGCCGGACCGACAGCTCCTCCTCCAGCATCCGGATCTGGCGGCTGAGCGCGGGCTGGGCGATGCCGATCCGGTCGGCCGCCTTGCTCAGGCTGCCGAGCTCGGCGACATGGATCAGGGTGCGAAGTTGGGAAAGCTCCATTGAGCGATACAATATAGTTATATCTGTTCATTCCCAACGGTCGTCGAGTTACGTCGGCGTTATAGCTAGAGTGGCGCCGATTTGAGCCGGATGGGAGAAACATGACCGCCGCCCCGACGCAGCCCGACTGGCGCGACCAGATTTTCGAGGTCTTCCAGGACCATGACGTGAAGCAGGTCTATCACGTGCCCGACGCCGGCCATGGCCGGCTGATCGAGGCCTGCCAGAAGTCGAATTCGATCCGCACCCTGGCGCTCACGACCGAGGAAGAGGGCATCCCGCTCGCCGCCGGCGCGTGGCTGGGCGGCCAGCGTTCGGTGCTGCTGATGCAGAGCTCGGGCGTCGGCAACACCATCAACCTGATGGGCATGCCCAAGACCCTGCGCTTTCCGTTCCTGACCCTGATCACGATGCGCGGCGACTGGGGCGAGTTCAATTCCTGGCAGTATCCGATGGGCCAGGGCACGCCCAAGGTGCTCGAGGCGATGGGCGTGCTGCTCTACTCGGTCGAGACGGCCGACGAGGTGAAGGCCACCGTCGATGCGGCCGCGCGCTCTGCGTTCAACGGCGGCCAGGCGGTTGCCGTGCTGCTGCGCCAGAAGCTGATCGGCATCAAGAATTTCGGGAAGAAGTGAGATGAGCACGCAAGCGCAAAGAGCCACGCTGCAGCGCCGCCCGCTGGTGAAGCAACTCCTCGAGGGCGCCGACGACAACCTGCTGGTGATCGCGGGCCTCGGCTCGTCCAACTGGGACATCACCGCCGCCGGCGACCGTCCGCTCAACATGCCGCTCTGGGGCTCGATGGGCGCCCCGGTCGGGATGGGCCTGGGTCTTGCCATGGCCCAGCCCACCAAGCGCGTGCTGGTCATCACCGGCGACGGCGACATGCTGATGAGCCTGGGCTCGCTCGCCACCGTGGCGACCCAGATGCCGGAGAACCTGGCGATCGTCGTGCTCGACAACGAGAAGTTCGG
>JBILYJ010000455.1:0-4525 GCA_044377795.1 Reyranella sp.
CTCGGTCCAGGTCGAGAACGACCGCGTCATCGTCACGGAATGGCGGTTCCCGCCAGGCGGCCACACCGGATGGCACCGCCACGCCCACGACTATGTCGTGGTGCCCATCACCACCGGCGAACTGCATATCTTCGACGGCAAGGCGACGGTGCCGGCGCCCCTGAGGGCCGGCGTTTCCTATTCCCGGCAGACCGGGGTCGAGCACGACGTCATCAATCCCAACGATTTCGAGTTCGTTTTCGTCGAAATCGAGCTCAAGGCCTGACGCAGCCGCCGGGCTGCCCCGCGCCCGGTCGCATTGACTTGGCTGTCCGCAGGGGTCATATGGGGTCCGCCCAGCGGTCCGGCTCGATTCTCGAGCCTTATGAGACTGCTCCAAGTCCAGCGGAAAGAATGGACTAAACTACGGAAATTAAATGAGTTTTGAGAGTTTGGGGCTTAGCGCCCCGGTACTGCAGGCAGTGGCCGACAAGGGCTACACGACGCCTACCCTCATCCAGGAAAAGGCCATCCCCATCGTCCTGATGGGTCGCGATGTCCTCGGATGCGCCCAGACGGGCACCGGTAAGACCGCCTCCTTCGTCCTCCCGATGATCGACATTCTCTCGGAGGGCCGCGCCAAGGCACGCATGCCGCGCTCGCTCATCCTGGAGCCGACGCGCGAACTGGCCGCCCAGGTGGCCGAAAACTTCGAAATCTACGGCAAGAACCACAAGCTCAACATGGCGCTGCTGATCGGCGGCGTGAGCTTCCCCGACCAGGAGCGCGCCCTCGAACGCGGCGCCGACGTCCTGATCGCGACGCCCGGCCGGCTGCTCGACCATTTCGAGCGCGGCGGCATCCTGCTGAACGACGTCAAGATCCTGGTGATCGACGAAGCCGACCGCATGCTCGACATGGGCTTCATTCCCGACGTCGAGCGCATCGTGGCCACCTTGCCGCCGCTGCGCCAGACCCTGTTCTTCTCGGCCACCATGCCGCCGGAGATCAAGCGCCTGGCCGACCGCTTCCTCAGCAATCCGAAGGAAGTCACGGTTTCGGCGCCGGCCTCGGCCTCCAAGAACATCGTGCAGGGCCTCGTGGTCGTGCAGGAAGACGACAAGCGCGAGGCGCTGCGGGCCCTGATCAAGGAACAGGACATCAAGAACGCCATCGTCTTCTGCAACCGCAAGAAGGACGTGGCGATCCTGCAGACCTCGCTGAAGAAGCACGGCTTCAATGCCGGCGCGCTGCATGGCGACATGAGCCAGCCCGCTCGCATGGAGACGCTGGAGAAGTTCAAGCAGGGCGAAATCCAGATCCTGGTCGCCTCCGACGTCGCCGCCCGCGGCCTCGACATCGTAGCCATGAGCCATGTGTTCAATTTCGACGTGCCGTTCTCGCCCGAGGACTACGTCCATCGCATCGGCCGTACCGGCCGCGCCGGCAATACCGGCCACTCCTTCACTCTCGCCTCGCCCGACGAGGGCGGCCTGGTCGAGGCGATCGAGAAGCTGATCGGCACCACCATCCCGCGCGTCGAAGTGCCGGGCATGGCGGAACTCACCTTCGAGCCGTCCGATGGACGCCGTCGCGGCCGTGGCCGCGCACGCGGTGGTTCCAGCAGCGGGAGCAGCCGTGGCCGCAGCGCCGGCGGGGGTCGTCCGCCGCGCGAGGCACGCCCCGAGCGCGAGCCGCGTCCGGAAGCGGAAGTCGCCCGGCCTGAAGTCGAGGCTCGTCCCGAGCGCGAGGCCCGCCCGCCGCGGGCGCCGCGTCCGGAGCGCGAGGCGCGTCCGCCGCGCGAGCCGCGGGCCGAGCGTCCGCCCCGTGAGGCCCGTCCGGAGCGCGAGCCGCGTCCCGATCGCGAGGCACGGCCGTCGCGCGAGCCCCGGTCGGACCGTCGTCCGGAACGCTCCGAGCGTCCGCGCCAGGACCGCCGCGATCGAGACGACTCGCCCGCGCCGCTCGGTCTCGGCGATCACGTGCCGGCTTTCCTTGCCCGTCCGTCGCGCTAGAGTGCGCGCCGCGACGGAGGGAGCCAATGCAGACCATTTTCGTCATGGTGAAGTGCGAACTCGGCAGGGCCTACGACGTCGCTGACAACGCCGTGGCCGTCGAGCAGGTCTCGGAGGTCTATTCGACCTCCGGGCAATACGATCTTCTGATGAAGTGCTATCTCGACGAGAAGACCGACATCGGTCATTTCGTGACGAGCCAGATCCAGACGCTTCCGGGCGTGAAGGACACCTTCACCCTGATCACCTTCAAGGCGTTTTCCTGAGTACGGCCCTTCCGCGCCGGCATCTCCCGAGGGGTGAGGATTTCCTTCTCCTCCCGCCTTCCATTCAGCCATACGCCTATCGCAACGTCGACAAGCTCTTCGCCCATCGGGTGATCCGCCGGGGCGCGAGCCCGCGCGACCTGCCGCGCGGCCGCGAGATCGCCCCGGTCTATGCCGCCGGCGGCCGCGAGCACGACGTCGCCTCGTTCATGGACCGCAACGTGGTCGTGGGCATCCTGGTGATCCATCGCGGCCGGATCGTGCTGGAACGCTACGGGCTCGGCCTGCAGCAGCATGATCGCTGGTCGACCATGTCGACCGTAAAGTCGATGACGGCGATGCTGGTCGGCGCCGCGGTTCATGACGGTGTCATCAAGTCGATCGACGATCCGCTCACAGACTACCTGCCGGCGCTGCGGCGATCGGCTTACGAGGGCGTGACGTTGCGGCATGTGATGACGATGTCGTCGGGCGTGCGCTGGACCGAGGTGTATCCCGACCGGAACTCCGACGTGAACCGCTACAGCAAGTCGCTGGCCGACAAGGTGCCCGACGGCGTGCTGAAGCTGATGGCCTCGCTGCCCCGCGCACATCCGCCGGGCAGCACCTTTCTCTACAATTCGGGCGACACGTTCCTGCTGGGCGCCGCGCTCACGAGAGCTGTCGGAAAGCCTCTGGCCGACTACATGTCGGAGAAGGTCTGGCAGCCGGCCGGCATGGAGTGCGACGCCTTCTATACGCTCGAAAGCGAGGGCGGGCAGGAGATCGGCGGCAGCCGCGCCGGCATGGTCCTGCGCGACTTCGGCCGCTTCGCCGAGTTCGTCCGCAACGACGGCGTGATCGAGAGGGCGCGCGTGTTGCCCGAAGGCTGGGTCGACGCCGCGGCGACACCCGCTTTCAAGGTGCCCGCGCCGGTCGTCCCCGACATCACGCATTACGGTTACAGCTGGTGGCTGGGCGACGGTGTGATGACCGCGATCGGCCATGCCGGCCAGCGCATCGACATCTACCGTAACGAAGACCTGTCAGTGGTGACGCTCGCGGCGCTGCCGCAACCGCCTTACGTGCCCGCCACCGACCATGATCGCCGCGCCGAGATCGTCACCTTCACGCAGGCCGTCAGGGTGGCTTGTTCGACCTTCAACGGAGTGACATGAGCATGTCGACGACGCCCGCCAAGAAGCTCGAAGTCTTCATCGAGCGCATCGTCATGGGCAGCCGTTGGCTGCAGGCGCCGCTCTATATCGGCCTCGTGGCCGTGCTGGGCGTCGTGGTGGTCAAGTTCCCGTTCAAGATCTGGGAGCTGATGCGCAAGGCGATCTCCGGCGAGGAAGCCGACCTCGTGCTGGCGGTGCTGTCGCTGGTCGACCTGATCATGGTCGCCAACCTCGTCGTGATGGTGATCATCTCCGGCTACGAGAATTTCGTGAGCCACATCGATGCCGACGGCACGCGCGACAGGCTCGCCTGGTTTGGCAAGCTCGATGCGGGCTCGCTCAAGATCAAGCTGGCGAGTTCGATCGTGGCGATTTCCTCGATCCACCTGCTGCAACGCTTCCTCGAGGCCGGCGACTATGACAACAGCAAGCTCTACGCGCTGGTCGTCATGCACATGACCTTCGTGGTATCGGCATTGATGCTCACCTACATCGACAAGGTCGGTTCGGACAAAAAAGCGGCTGGCGGCCATTGAGCACCGGCGGCAAGGCGGCGCTCGCCATCTGGGTCGACATCGATCCGGCCGACGACGCGTTCTTCGAGCACTGGCACAGCCGCGAGCATCTTCAGGAGCGCGTGTCCTGCCCCGGCTGGCTGCGCGGCAGCCGCTTCAAGGGCGTCGCCCGGCCCGACCGCTACCTGCTGTTCTACGATGCCGAAACACAGGCCGCCTTCGAGAGCGAGACCTACTACGCCCGCCTGCGCGCACCCAGCGAGATGAGCCGCGCCATTTTCCCGAAGTTCCGCAATACCTCGCGCACCGTCTGCGCCGTCGAGCAGCGCTGGGGTGAGGGGATCGGCGCGGCCGTTCTGACCTTGCGCATGAAGGGAAGCAACGTAGCGCCGTTCGACAGGCTCGCCTCGCCTGAAACGGCGCGTGTCGACCTGCTCTCCGGCCGCGCCAATGTCGGCCAGGCGCAGACGGCCGAGAAGGCCCTGCGCAGCACACCCGACCTGCAGATCGAGCGGGCGCTGGTCGCCTTCTTCTGGTCGGTGGAAGCCGCCCAGGCAGCACGTGCCCGCCACGCACCCGAGGGTGAGGTCTTC
>JBILYJ010000456.1:0-4522 GCA_044377795.1 Reyranella sp.
GTCGTGCTCAAGCCCATCGACCTCCATCGATAAGCCAGGCTAATCTGAAATCCGTTCACCATGTCTCCGAACAGGTGTTCACCATCTCCCCGGCCCAAACACATTTGAATGGGGAGGAGGCTTAAAAGCCGAAGAACTTGCCCATCTGCTTCCAGGGCAGCGGCAACAGCGAGATCAGCGCCGCCAGCCCGAAGCCCAGGATGACGGCGCCCGAGCCGCGGTTGAGCCACAACAGGCCGGTCCCGGTGAAGCGGCCCCGGAGCGCCACGGCCGCCGTGCAGATGATCGTCCACCAGGCCAGCGCGCCGCAGAAGACGGCGGCGACCAGCAGGGTGGCGTCGGGCAGGCTCGCGCCGACGCCGGCCAGGTTGCGGCCGGCGAAGGCCGCACCGAAGGCCATCACGGTGAGAGGATTGAACACGGTGATGAAGAAGCTCGAACTGGCATAGTGGAAATGCGTCGAGAACCGGTGCTCGCGGTCGTCGGCGACGGGATCGCCGACATTGCGCGGCCGGTGGCGCATCGTGGTCCAGCCCATGATCACCAGCACGAGACCGCCGATGCCCAGCAACCAGGCCTCGCGCTCGATCACGAACTGCTGAACGAAGGACAGGCCGAACGCCGCGACGGCGCCGAACACCGCGTCGCCCAGCGCCGCACCGATGCCGGTCATGTAGCCCGCCATGGCGCCGACGGTGATGGAGCGCCGCATGCAGAGCACGGCCGCCGGCCCGACCGGTACGGCGATGAGGAAGCCGATCGCGGCGCCCTCGATGGCGAGCGAGAGGGGATTGAAGACGAAACCCGGCACGGTCATCGCGCGCCTACAGCTTCTCGGCCTTGAAGGCGCGCGGCGGTGCGACCAGCCTGTCCTGCGCCGCCACGAGCTGCAGCTCGCGCTCGCCCATCGCCGCGGTGGCTTCCAGGACCGCGAAGATCGACGAAGCGGCCTTGCCCAGCGCGTCGGCGACATCGTCGCCGGCGATCCAATGGGCGGTGAAGAGGGCGGCGACGGCGTCGCCGGTGCCGTTCGGCGCGATCTCGAAGCCGATCATCGGCGTCGCGACCCGCCAGGCCGCGTCGGCCGTCACGGCCACCATCTCGATCGTTTCCGCCGGTGCATCGGCGCGGCGCAGGCTGGTGATGAGCGCTAGTCGCGGCCCCCGTCCTTCTCCTGCGAGCAGGGTGCGCGCGGCCGACAGCGCCTCGGCCATGGTCGAGACGGTCCGACCGGTCAGGTGTTCGAGCTCAAAGTGGTTGGGCGTCACCAGGTCTGCAGCGGGGATCGCGCGGTCGCGGAAGAAGATGTCGATGCCCGGCTTGACGTAGATTCCGGTGTCGATGTCACCCAGGACCGGATCGCAGCACCAGACGGTGCGCGGATTGGCCGCCCGCACGCGGCGTGCGGTATCCAGAACGACATCGGCCAGCGCCGCGTCGCCCACATAGCCGGTCAGCAACCCATCGCAGCGCGAGAATTGGCCCAGCGCCTCGATGCCCTGCACGATCTCGGCGACCTGCTCCGCCGAGGCCGCACGACCGCGCCAGGCGCCATAGCCCGTGTGATTCGAGAACTCGACCGTGTTCACCGCCCAGACCTCGTGGCCTAATCGTTGCAGGGGAAAGGTCGCTGCACGGTTGCCGACGTAGCCGTAGGCGACATGGCTCTGGAGGGACAGGAAGCGCATGGCCGCCGCCACCTTGCCACAAGGAAGGCCGTCATTATAGTCCGCCGCGTTTTCGGGGAGGCCCAGTGATGTCGAAGTCCGTCCGTCCGCGTCGCAGCGTGCTCTACATGCCGGGCGCCAATACGCGAGCGCTCGAAAAGGCGCGCACCCTGCCGGCCGATGCGCTGATCTTCGACCTCGAGGACGCCGTGGCGCCCGATGCCAAGGAAGCGGCGCGCGCCAATGTGGTCGCCGCGGCGCAGAGCAAGGGCTACGGAAAGCGCGAGATCGCGATCCGCTGCAACGGGCTCGGCACGCCCTGGGGCGCGGCGGACATCACCGCGATCGCCCGGTCCGGGGCCGACGCGGTTCTCGTGCCGAAGGTCGAGAGCGCGGCCGAGGTGGCCAGCGTCATCGGCCTGCTCGACGCCGCCGGCGCACCCCCGTCGATGGCGGTGTGGGCGATGATGGAAACGCCCAAGGGCATCCTGCGCGCCGAGGAGGTGGCGGGCTCGCATCCGCGGCTCACGCTCTTCGTCATGGGCACCAACGATCTGGTGAAGGACATGCGCGCGCGCCACACGCCGATGCGCCTGCCGATGATCACGGCGCTGGGCCTCGGCATGCTCGCCGCCCGCGCCCACGGCCTCACCATCCTCGATGGCGTCTACAACGACATCCAGGATACCGAAGGCTTGCGCGCCGTCTGCCAGCAGGGGCTGGAGATGGGCTTCGACGGCAAGACCTTGATCCACCCCTCGCAGGTCGAGCCCTGCAACGAGGTCTTCGCGCCGTCGACCGCCGAGCTGGAGATGGCGGGCAAGATCGTGTCGGCCTTCAGGACGGCCCAGGCCGAAGGCAAGGGCGTCGTCACCGTCGATGGACGCATGATCGAGAACCTCCATGTCGAGCAGGCCGAGCGTGCACTGGCGCTCGCCACCGCGATCAAGGAGCTGCAGGCCGCAACATGAGCCTCAAGACCACGAGCAAGACCAGCAACGGCAATTTCTTCGAGGATTTCCGCGTCGGCCAGGAATTCCACCATGCCACGCCGCGGACGCTGACCGAGGCCGATGCGGCGCTGAACATCGCGCTCTACGGCTCGCGCTTCGCCATCAATTCGTCGGATGTCTTCGCCCGGGCGATCGGCCTGCCGCGCGCGCCGCTCGACGATCTGCTGGTCTTCCATGTCGTGATCGGCAAGACGGTGCCGGACATCTCGCTGAACGCAGTGGCCAATCTCGGCTACGCCGAGTTCCGCTGGGGCGTGCCGGTCTATCCGGGCGACACGCTGTCGGCGAAGTCGACCGTGCTGGGTCTGCGCGAGAATTCCAACAAGACCAGCGGGGTCGTCTGGGTGCGCTCGACCGGCGTGAACCAGAAGGGCGAGATGGTGCTCGACTACGTGCGCTGGGTGATGGTGCACAAGCGCGACCCGCAGGCGCCGGTGAAGGCCGCCACCGTGCCGAAGACGGCGCCGTCGGTGAAGCCGGAGGATCTCGTCGTGCCCGAGGGCCTGTCGCTTGCCGGTTACGACGACGGCGCGGCCGGTTCCTCCCATCGCTGGGAGGATTATGTCCAGGGCGAGCGCATCGACCATGTGAGCGGCATCACGCTCGAAGACTCCGACCACATGTTCTCGACGCGCCTCTACCAGAACACCGCGCGCGTGCATTTCGACGCCTTCGCCGGCAAGGACACGCGCTTCGGCCGCCGTCTCGCCTATGGCGGTCACGTGATCTCGCTGATGCGGGCGCTGTCGTTCAACGGGCTGGCCAACGGCTTCCGGGTCGCCGCCTTCAACTCGGGCAGCCACGTCGGCCCGACCTTCGGCGGCGACACCATCTACGCCTGGTCGGAGGTGCTCGAGACGGCGGCGCTGCCCGGACGGGATGATGTCGGCGCGTTGCGAGTGAGAAGCATTGCTGCGAAGGATTGCCCCTGCGGTTCGTGGCCGGGCAAGGGCACGGACGGCAAGTATCATCCAGCCGTCGTGCTCGATCTCGACTACTGGCTGCTCATGCCGAGGCGCGTTGCCTAGAGGTGCCGCTCGGCAGGCGGATTTTCGCTTGCGAATCCGGGGCTTAACAAGCGTGCGACGCCGACATTCGTTGACTTGATGCGGCTGCGCGCTAAAAACAGCGCCAGCCGATATTCGGCACTAGAGGTCATCTCGGATGAGCGTCGCCAACCGGCCGGTGCATCGGCCGCTTTCTCCGCATCTGCAGGTCTATCGCCCGCAGCTCACCTCCACACTCTCGATCCTGCATCGCGCGACGGGCATCGCCCTGTCGCTGGGCGTGCTCTACCTCACGGTATGGGTCGTGTGTGCGTCAGGCAGCTACGAGACCTACGCGAGGTTCCAAGCCTTCAACAGCTCGATCGTCGGCCGCCTCGTGCTCGGCGGCTGGCTGTTCTGCATGTTCTACCACCTGTTCAACGGTATCCGGCATCTCTTCTGGGACATGGGATACGGCTTCGAGATCAAGGACGCCTACCGCAGCGGCTGGATCGTGGTGGCGGTTTCCCTCGTGGCGACGGCGATCTCGTGGATCGTCGGCCTGCGGCTGATCTGAGGAGCGACCCATGAACAGCGATCTCAGAAGCCCCCTCAACCGGGCGCGCGGTCTCGGCTCGGCAAAGAGCGGCGTGCATCATTTCTGGATGCAACGCCTGACGGCGGTCGCCCTGATCCCGCTCGTGATCTGGTTCGCCGTCTCGCTCGTATTGCTGAGCGGTGCCGACTATGGAATGGCCCGCTCATGGCTCAGTTCGCCGTTCGTCATGGTGCTGCTGATCCTCACGATCTGCATCGGCCTGTATCACGGCCAACTCGGCATGCAGGTCGTGATCGA
>JBILYJ010000457.1:0-4518 GCA_044377795.1 Reyranella sp.
GTACCGGCATGGATGCGCTCACGCATAACATCGAATGCTACCTCGCCAATGTCTTCAATCCGCCGGCCGATTCCATCGCGCTCGATGGGCTGGAGAAAGCGTGGAAGTACGTCGAGCGCGCGACCAGGGACGGGCAGGACCGCGAGGCGCGCTACAACATGGCGGTCGCCGCCATGGAGGGCGCCATGGTGTTCCAGAAGGGGCTGGGCGCCGTGCACGCGCTCTCGCACCCGACCGGCGGCCTCAAGGGCTACCGCCTGCACCACGGCACCCTGAACGCGATCTATCTTCCCGCGGTGCTGCGCTTCAACGAGCCGGCGGTGGGCGACAAGTTCAAGCGCGTGGCGCAGGTGATGGGCCTGCCCGAAAACGAAGCCAGTGCCGAGGGCGTGGCCAATGCGGTGTCGGCGCTCAACGAGCGGCTGGGCATCCCAAAGGGCCTGGGCGCGGCGGGGCTGGCGCAGGACACGATCGAGAAGATCGCCGAGGGCGCGATGGGCGACCATTGCCATCTCTCGACGCCGCGCCAGCCGACCAAGGCGCAGTACATCGACCTGATCGAACAATCGTGGGGCTGACATGAAGGTCAAAGGCAAGGTCTGCGTCGTCACTGGCGCGGCGGGCGGTATCGGCGAGGCGATCGCGCGGCGCTTTGCGAAGGAAGGCGCCAAGGGGCTGGTCGTGGCCGACATGGATGCCGGCCGACTAGACAAGGTGGCCAAGGACATCGGCGCCCTCGCGGTGGCGGGCGACATCGGCCAGGAAGCCGAGGTGAAGCGCCTGATCGCCGAGACGGAGAAGAAGTACGGCGAGATCGACATCTTCTTCTCCAATGCCGGCATCGGTCGCGGCGGCCATGAGGATGCGACCGACAAGGACTGGGCCGATTCGTGGGCGATCCATGTCATGGCGCATGTCTATGCCGCGCGGGCGCTGGTGCCGCAGATGCTGAAGCGCGGCGAGGGGTATCTGCTCAACACCGCGAGCGCGGCCGGCCTGCTGGCCTCGATGGGCTCGGCGCCCTATGGCGTCACCAAGCACGCGGGCGTGGCGCTGGCCGAGCATCTTTCCATCCAGTACGGCGACCGCGGCATCCGCATCTCCGTGCTCTGTCCGCAGGCCGTCGACACGAACATGCTGCGCATGGCCGGTGCGACCGCGGCCTCGGTCGACGGCGTGATCAACACCGACGCGGTGGCCCAGACGGTGATCGAGGCGATGGACGAGGAGCGCTTCCTGATCCTGCCGCATCCCGAAGTGAAGGAATACATGGTGCGCAAGCTCGACCGCGACCGCTGGCTGCGCGGAATGCGCCGCCTGCGCGACAAGACGGGCGAGGGGCAGGAGAAGCGCTGAACGGCGCCTCGTAACCGAAAAGGTCCCCCTGAATTCAGGGGGACCTTCAAGAATGGGCGCGCAGCTCCTGGCCGCAAGCAACCCATGATCTCCTACATCCAATCCCTGTTCGCCGAGACCGGCCTGTGGACAGCGCTTGGCGTCACGCTGGTCGCCGGCCTAATGCGCGGGTTCGCGGGCTTCGGCTCGGCCATGCTGATGGCGCCGATCTTCGCCATCCTGTTCGGCTCGGCCGAGATGGTGGTGACGGTGGTCGCCATCGAGTTGGTCGTGTCGTTGCAGCTCTTCCCGCAGGTGCGCCGGCACGCCGACTGGACGGTTCTCACGCCGATGAGCATCGCGGCGTGCCTCGCCATGCCGGCGGGCGTCTGGCTGCTGGCGAGCGTCGACAAGAACACGATCGTGACAGCGGTGTCGGCCGTCATCGTGGCCTTCGTTCTGCTGATGTGGACGGGCTGGAAATACACCGGCCGGCGCTCGACCCTCGCGACGGTGATCGTGGGCGGCGTCTCGGGCGCGATGATGGCGACGACCAGCGTCGGCGGACCGCCGGTGCTGCTCTATCTCCTGTCGGGGAACGATCCGCCGCAGGTCAACCGCGCCAACATCGTCACCTATTACTTCCTGACGCAGTTCCTGCTGATCGTGATCGTGCTGGCCACCGGGGTCGCCGGCGCCGACGCGCTGGTGCGCGCCGTCGTGCTGTTCCCGGTCATGGTGCTGGGGGCGTGGGCCGGCGGGCGCCTGTTCCACGGCCTCGCCAGCGAGCGGCTCTACCGCAACGTCGCCCTCACGATCCTCTTCCTGACCGGCCTGTTCGGCCTCCTGAGGAACTGGCTGGTGACCTGAGAGACGGTGTAGGATGCGCCATCCATGGAGACTTGCATGCGTATCATCGCCGCCGGATTTGCCGCTCTCATCCTGACCCTGGGCTTTTCGTCGGCCTCCCGCGCCGACGAACTCATGACCGAATGCATGGTCACGGCCTCCGAGAAGATGTGCCAGTGCATCATCGCGCGAATCCCCGCCGACCAGCGGGCAAACGCGATCCTCGGACTGCGCAAGTCGAACCAGTCGGTGAGCGTCAGCGGCAACCTGCTCAACCCGTCGAACCTGTCGCCGCAGGAAATGCAGGGCCTGAACGCGGTCGTCGCGGCCCAAGCCTACTGCATGTAGCCTGCGAGTCTTGCGGCGCTCCGCAATCCTCTAGGCTTGCGGCAAACGCCGCGTTATCCTGCCGCCCATAGATGTGATGCCGGTCAACGGCGCGATCCATGGGAGGGCCTTAATGGCACTGTTTTCACGCAGGTTTGGTCTGGTGGCGGCGCTCGCCGTCGGTCTCGCGGCTCCAGCCTTCGCCCAGGCGCCTGCGCCGGCGCCTGTTCGTGGCGGCGCATTGACGATCGGCGTCGAAAGCGACTTCGAAGGCTTCGATCCGGTCCGGGCGGGCGTCTACTCCAATTCGACGGTGACGGCCGCGTCGCTGTTCTACGAGACGCTGATGCGACTCGACGACAAGGGCAACCTGCTGCCCGCGCTGGCCCTGTCGATGACGCCCAACGAGGATGGCAGTGTCTGGACGGCCAAGATCCGGCCGAACGTGAAATGGCACGACGGCACGCCGTTCACCGCCCAGGCCGTGGCCGACCATTTCAACCGGCTGCTCGATCCGGCGAACCGCTTTGCCGGCCGCGCCTATCTCGCCATCGAGAAGGTCGAGGCGCCCGACGATCTGACCGCGGTCTTCAAGATGCGCGGGCCGAACGCGGCCCTGCCGCGGACGCTGGCGCAGCCCACCGTCACCACGCTGATCATCCCGGTGAAGATCGCCCAGGAGAAGGGCGCCGACTACAACCGCAATCCCGTCGGCACCGGCCCGTTCGTCTTCAAGGAATGGCGTGCCGCCGACCGGCTGGTCGCGGAGCGCAACCCCAACTACTGGGACAAGGACAAGCCCTACCTCGACCGCGTGACCGTGCGGCCGCTTCCCGATTCCGACGCCCGCTACGCCAGCCTGGTGAAGGGCGACGTCCAGGTGATCTGGGAGGATCGCGCGGAGAACATCGTCAAGGCGAAGAAGGACAAGAACCTGCGCGTGCTACAATGGGTGGGCAGCGGCGCGCTCGTCATTCCACTCAACACCCAGCGGGAGCCGCTGAACGACAAGCGCGTGCGCCAAGCCGTCTCGATGGCGCTGAACCGCAAGGCCAACGCCGCCGTGCTGACCCAGGGACTCCGGCCCGTCCATGACGATCCCTATGGGCCGAGCTCGGGGATCGAGTGCAAGGATACCGGCGCGCTGAAGTACGATCCGGAAGCGGCGCGCAAGCTGATCGCGGACTACGGCAAGCCCGTGAAGCTTACCATGACGGTTACTGCGACGCCGCGCGGCCGCGAGGGGGCCCAGGTCTTCCAGGCCGACATGAAGAAGGCCGGCATCGACGTCGAGATCAAGCCGGTCGACCAGACTCAGCTGGTGAAGGAGGCGCTCACGCGCGACTTCCAGGTCACCGGCTGGCGCATCATCGACCTGGCCGACGTCGATCCGCAGATGTTCGCCAATTTCCATTCCAAGAGCCCGATCAACTTCTCCGGCTACAACAACGCCGAAGTCGATCGCCTGCTGTTGGTCGGCCGCACCAGCCTCGACGAGAACAAGCGCAAGGCGGCCTACTGCGACCTGATCAAGATCCTGAACGACGACGCGGTGTGGCTGTGGTCCGGCAGCAACATCGACTTCGCCATCACCCGTGGCAACGTGCGCGGCATTCCCGCGCTGCGCGGCGGTGCCGTACAGGTCGAGAGCGCGTGGTTCGCGAAGTAGACAAGCGCGGGACGTAGGGCAGGGTAGGGGCGTCGCCGATGCCGTGGCTTGCGCGCCAGTTGGTGCGGCTGGCGGTCGTGCTGTTCTGCGTCACCCTGCTCACCTACATGATCGTGAACATCCTGCCGGGCGACGTGGCGATCGTGATCCTGGGGAACCTCGCGACGCCCGAGGACATTGCGGGCCTGCGCGCCGACCTCGGCCTCGATCGGCCGATGCTGGTGCGGTACTTCGACTGGCTCGGCTCGGCGCTCTCGGGCGACCTCGGCCGATCCTACCGCAACGGGGAGCCCGTGGTGCAGGCGATCATCGACCGCCTGCCCGTATCGCTGCAGCTC
>JBILYJ010000458.1:0-4492 GCA_044377795.1 Reyranella sp.
GCTGGCGCCGCGGGCGCGAGTCGAGGCGACCTGCTGCGAGGACGGACAGGTCGAGGCGCTGAGCGTCCCCGACGCGCCGGGCTTCGTGCTGGCGCTGCAATGGCACCCCGAATACAAGGCCCTCGATAATCCGGTGTCGATGAAACTGTTCGATGCCTTCTCCGCCGCCTGCCGGGAACGCATGGCGGCGCGGTCGACACCGCTGCTGCGCGCCGCCGAGTAGGCACTCCGTGTCTTCGCCGACCACAGGCAACAACGCGCGGCGCGACTTCTACGAGCGTATCGGCGGCCTTTCGATGGCGCCGCTCTGGGAATCGCTCCACCAGCTCGTGCCGCCGAGCCCTGCGCCGAAATACCAGGCCGCGCACTGGGACTACGACAAGGTACGCCCGTTCCTGATGGAGTCCGGCACGCTCATCACCGCCAAGGAAGCGGTGCGGCGGGTGCTGATCCTCGAGAATCCGGCAATGACGGGCAGCGCCTGCATCACGCCGACGCTCTATGCCGGCCTGCAGCTGATCCTGCCGGGGGAAGTGGCGCCCAGCCATCGTCATACCCAGTCGGCCTTGCGCTTCATCGTCGAGGGCGAAGGCGCCTACACCGCGGTCGACGGCGAGCGCACGATCATGCACGAGGGCGACTTCGTCATCACGCCGACCTGGACTTGGCACGATCACGGCAACGATTCGGCGAAGCCGATGGTGTGGCTGGACGGGCTCGACATCCCGTTGGTCGCGATGTTCAACGCGGGCTTCGCGGAGAACGGCGAGACCGACGAGCAGGTCGTGACGACGCCGCTGGGCACCTCCGACGCGAAGTTCGCGAGCGGTCTCCTGCCGGTCGACTGGAAGCCCTCGAAGCAGACCTCGCCGATCTTCAACTATCCCTACGCGCGCACGCGTGAGGCCCTGCAGGGGCTGGCCAGGGCCGGCGCACCCGATCCCTGCCATGGCTACAAGCTGCGCTACGTCAATCCGGCGAGCGGCGGCGCCCCGATCGCCACCATGGGTACCTTCATGCAGCTGGTCCCGAAGGGCTTCGCGACCGCGCCCTATCGCAGCACCGACGGCACGGTCTTCTCGGTGGTCGAAGGCGAGGGCGAAAGCCGGATCGGCGACACGGTGATGCGCTGGAAGAAGCGCGACCACTTCGTCGTACCCAGCTGGGCCAGGGTCGAGCATCGGGCCGACAGCGATGCCGTCCTGTTCTCCTTCTCCGATCGCCCGATCCAGGAGAAACTCGACCTGTGGCGTGAGGATCGCGGCGCCCAATAAACTCTCCGTCATCTCGACCGGAGCGCCGCAGACGCGAAGCGGAGAGATCTTCTCTCCACGATTTGCCGGCTTTTAGCTGAGAAAAGGTCTCTCCACGACGCGCCTGCGGCGCTCTGGTCGAGACGACGGGCTTATTACTTCTCGAGCCAGCCGGCTTGCCGGACGCTGTCGCGGTAGGTCTTGCTGACCGGTACCTGCAGGCCGTTGCGCAGGATGAGGACGAGTCGGCCAGCCGTCCGGTCGACCGAGGCGACGGCGCCCTCCGCCACCCACCACGAGCGATGAACCTGCCGCCCACGGTCGTGGTCCAGCTCGGCCAGCGCATCGCGCAGACGCATCAACACCAGGTCGCTGCCGAGGGCGGTATGGATGCGGAGATAGTGGTCCTCCATCTCCAGCGCGATCAGGTCGCGGCCGAGCGCCAGCGGAACGCGGCGCAGGAAGTCGGGTGCTGCGGTCGTGGTTGAGTCGGCCTCCGGGGTGGAGGGCGGCGGCTGCGGCAGGGCGGCGACCCGGGCGCGCTCGGCATCGGCCGCCGCGCGCAGGCGCTGTTCGACGAACAGGCCGAACACCACCGCGATGGCCGCCGTGAGCAGGGCGTTCTCGGGGAAGATATACGGTGCGGCCCTGAGCGGGATCGGGCGGCCGAGCCAGGACTGCACGATGATGACCTCGAAGGTGCTGGGGATCGCCGCCAGCACGCCGACCAGGGCCATGCGGCCTGCGACCGGCCAGCGGTCGATGGGCTCGATGCGTCCAAACCACGCCGCCAAGGTCACGATCTGCAGCCAGCTCAGCCCGCCGATGATGCCGAAGTAGGCGATGCGGCGGCCAAGATCCAGGTGCTCGTAGGTGCCGAAGGGCCCGGTCACGCCCAGGACGACCGCGAGCCCGAGGACCGCTGGCAACTGGTACGGCAACGACCGGACATACGGCGATTCGCGCATCGTGAACGGATGAATGACGGCAGATCGCGAAAAACGCCAGCGTTTCCACGAAGCGACGATGGTGTCGGACCGGTAGGGCCCGGAAGGTGACGGCAACGCCGCCTTCTCCGGGGTCCCCAATGTCGTCACTTCTCGAAACCGTGCTTCAGGTCGTCAGGAACACCCCGCTCTGGGTGTGGCCGCTGATGGTCCTCGTCATCTGGCTGGGCATTCTCGGGCTCCGCTCCCGCACCCTGCCGCTATGGCGGCTGGCGGTGCTGCCGGCCGTCGGCCTCGTCCTGTCCTTCGTCGGACTTGGTCAGGCCGCCCAGCCTGCGCTGGCCCTGGTCGCCTGGCTGGCGGCATTGGCGGTCGCGCTGCCGCTGGGTGACCTGCTGGGCCGCCGCCGCACCGTGCGACGCCTCGACGATGGACGGCTGGAGATCGCCGGCGGCTGGTTCATGCTGGTCTTCGGCATCGCCATCTTCGCCGCGCGCTATGCGCTGGGCGTCGTCTTTGGCATGGCGCCTTCGCTCAGGGTCGAGCCTGCCTGGATCGCCGTGGCGGGCGGCAGTGGCGGTTTCGTGGCCGGCCTTGGCCTCGGCTGGTTGGGCGGTGTCGGCGGCCGGTCCGGCCGTTGGGTCCGGCGCCTTGGGCAGGCGCCTGCGATCTTCCTGCTGACCGTGGCTGCGGGCTTCGGAGGTGTCATTGCCTTCAGCAGTCCCGGTGAACTGCCGCGCCTGCTCGCGGGCGATTCGCTGCCGGGCATGTCGACCTGGAACATGGCCGAGCTTCCTCCGGTGCGGCGCGTGGTGGCGCGCGACGGTGCGCCGCTCGCCTACCGGGTTTATCCGGCCCGCCCCGACCGCGCCGTCGTGCTGGTCCATGGCTCGTCGGGCACCAACATCTCGATGCACAAGTCGGCGCAGGCGCTGCAGGCGGCGGGGGCAACTGTCTATTCGATCAGCCTGCGAGGCCATGGCGGCAGCGGCACGGCCAATGGCGACACCTCGTATCGCCATCAGCTCGACGACGATCTCATGGATTTCCTTGAGGCGACCGGCCTCACGGACCCGAAGATCCAGCGGACCTTGATCGGCTTCTCCTCCGGCGGCGGCTTCGTGCTGCGCGCGGCCAGCGGCGCCAACCGGCAGGCCTTCGATGCCTATCTCGCGATCTCGCCCTACATCGCGCCCGATGCCCCCACGACGCGCCCCGCCTCCGGCGGCTGGGTGAGCGTGGCGGTGCCGCGCGTGGTCGCGCTCTCGATCCTCGATGGCTTCGGCATGCCCTGGTTCCAGGGGCTGCCGGTCGTGCGCTTCGCCACGGCGTCAGCGCCGAGCGAGAATCGCACCCCGGTCTATTCTTTCCGGCTCGCCTCGGGGCTTCAGCTCAGCCGCGACTGGCGGCGCGAGATTGTGCGCATCGACCGGCCGACGATCGTCGCCGTCGGTGCGAACGACGAGTTGTTCAGGGCCGAGCAGTACGCACCCCTGTTCGCCGAACTCAATCCGCGGATTACCGTGGAGGTGGTTCCCGACCTCGGCCATCTCGACATGATCGCCCGGGAGCGGGCCTGCGCAGCCATCGCCGCGCTTTGGCGGCGGCTGTCAGGGGAAAGCGGGACCTGACCTGACCGTGATGTCAGGCGACGCGCTTCTTCTGCGCCGCGATGGAACCGGCGCACTGGTCGGGGGGCAGGGGCCGCAGATGCGTGTCGTAGGCGTCGGCGAATTCGGCCTTAAAGGGTTGGCCGTCGCGCTGGTACATCGACACGAAGAGGGTGCAGGCGTCCGACTTGTAGCGCAGCACGCGGGCCGTTCCGTCCTTGCGGTCGAGCTGCGGCGCGCCAAACAAGGCGACCAGTTGCGCCTCGTCCAGGCCCTTGATGCGCTCAGGCGGAATCGGCGAGCCGGCATTGCGCGAACTGAAGACGCCCTTCTCCCCGGCGCCCAGCGAGTATTCCTGGGGGCCGCCGGTCTGGCAGCCCGCCAGCAGAAGGACGGCCGCGAGTGCCCCAAATGCAGATTTCATGGCCGCACTTTAGCGCGGCGTCATCGCCTGGTTAAGGGGCGGCTTCAGCGTTTGCGCGATGTGAACCATCGCTGCCACGCCGAGGACCGGCACGATCAGGTTGAGGATCGGGATGGTGCCCAGGAAGACGATGGCGATGCCGGTGAGCCACAGGGTGCCGGCATTGGCCTTGCGCCAGGCCTTGACCTCGGCCGGGTCGCGCCGGCGCAGGGCCACCTGTTCGTAGTATTCGCGGCCGGCCAGCCAGCCATTGACGCC
>JBILYJ010000459.1:0-4491 GCA_044377795.1 Reyranella sp.
GCACGGCAAGGCCGGCTTCGCGGGCGAAATGGTTGCAGCGGCCGGTGAAGGCCGCGGTGACCTCGATCCCCTCGCCCGCCAGTGCCCGGGCGACCGTGGCGGCCGCCTCGTCCTCGTGCATGTCGTCGTCATCAAGGCGCGCGGCCACCACCGTCGAGACACCGGCTTCCTTCAGGCGCGCGATATCCTCATCAGAGAGGACGCGCCCCTTGGCGAAATTGACTCCGTCGGCACGCCGGCTGTGCGCGAGGATGGCGCCGCTGGCCTCGTCGATCGGTGTCTCGCCGAATCTCACGCCGCAGCGACCTTCGGCGCAGACAGGGCTTCGAGGCGGCGCGCGCGCACTTCGATGATCTGGCCGAGGATCGACACGGCGATCTCGGCCGGCGACTTGGCGCCGATATTGAGGCCGACCGGCCCGTGGACGCGGGCAAACATCTCCTCGGTGATGCCGACCTCGGCCAGGCGCTCCTTGCGCTTGGCGTGGGTCCGCCGGCTGCCCAGCGCGCCGATGTAGAAGACGTCGGATTTGAGCGCCGATTCGAGCGCCGGATCGTCGAGCTTGGGATCGTGGGTCAAGGTGACGACCGCGGTCGACACGTCGAGGCCCATCGCCTGGAAGGCCTCATCGGCCCAGTCCTGGATCACCTTCACGCCCGGGAAGCGCTGGGTCGTGGCCCAGGCACCGCGCGGATCGACGACCGTGACATCAAACTCGAGCATGGCCGCCATCGGCGCCAGCGACTGCGCGATGTGCACGGCGCCGACGATGACCAGCCGCGGCGGCGGCACGTAGACGTTCAGGAAGATCTTGGCGCCGCCGATATCCACCGTCTCGCTTTTGCCGATATCCATGGCGCGGCGTGCTGCCGCCAGTATCCCGGCGTCACCGGCCAGCTCGCCTTTCGCATCGTCGCGATAGACCAGTGCTTCGGCGGCATCGCTGAGGCGGGTGGCGAGCGTCACCGCCCGCCGCTTGGTGCGCGCGTCCTGGAGGGCTGCGAGAGTTTCGGCTTTCATCGGATCAATTCACCTTCTCGACGAAGACCTGGACCTTGCCGCCGCAGGCGAGGCCGACATCCCAGGCCTGCTCGTCGGTAACGCCGAAATCGAGCAGCCGAGGCTTGCCGTCCTTGATGGCGTCGAGCGCCTCCTTGACGACCGCGCCTTCGATACAGCCGCCGGACACCGAGCCCACCATGTTTCCGGCATCGTCGACGCCGAGCTGGCTGCCCACGGGGCGCGGCGAGGATCCCCAGGTGACGATCACGGTGGCGACTGCGACACCCTTGCCGTCAGCCTTCCACTTGCCGACCTGATCGAGAACTTCCAGCGCATCGCTCATGGTCTACTCCTTGCGAAGGTCGGTCTGCCATCCCGAGAGGCGCTTGTCGGCCCCGACGGTGCGGGCGCCCAGCGCCGCGATCAGACCGGACAGGCTCTCCAGATTATGGACGGGCCTGAATTCGTCGACATGCGGCAGCATGGCCTTGTTACCCTGAGATTTGGGCTCGTAGCCGCCGTACCGCAAGAGCGGGTTGAGCCAGATCATGCGTGAGCAGGACTTATGCAAGCGTTCCATTTCCTCATCCAGGCCGGACGCGCCCTCGCGATCGAGCCCGTCGGTGATGAGGAGAACGACCGCGCCCTGCCCCAGCACGCGGCGCGACCACTTGTTGTTGAATTCGTGCAGCGCCTGCCCGATGCGCGTCCCGCCCGACCAGTCCTCGACCTGCGCAGAAGCCTTCTGCAGGGCGATGTCGACGTCGCGGTTGCGCAAGGCGCGCGTCACGTTCGACAGGCGCGTGCCGAAGGTGAAGCAGTAGACGCGGTCCCGGTCGTTGGTGATCGCATGCATGAAATGCAGGAACATCCGCGTATAGCGCGCCATCGAGCCGGAGATGTCGCACAGGATGACCAGCGGCGGCGGCCGGCGGCGCGGCTCCCGGCGGGCCAGCTCCGTCAGGCCCTCCGGCCGCATCGCGCGGCGCAGCGAGGCCCGGAAATCGATGCGCGGCCCGCGCCGCGCCGGCTGGTAGCGCCGCGTGCGCCGTTCCGGCACCGGCAGGCGCAGGCGGGAAATGGCGCGCAAAGCCTCGTCGATCTCCGTCTGCGACATCTGCTCGAAGTCGCGCGTCTGCAGCACCTCGCGGTCGGACACGGTGAAGGTCGCCTCGACCTCTACTTCCGGCGGCTCCTCGGACTGTTCCGGCGCCTCGCCCTGCCCCGGCTGCAGCGCTTCCTGCAGGCGCCGGCTGAGCTGCTTGCCCTTGTCCTGCTCGGCCGGCACGCCGATCTGCGGCAGCAGCATGTCCATCATCTTCTCGAGCAGGCGCGGATTACGCCAGTAGACGTGGAACGCCTGGTCGAAGACCTCGCGCTGGTCGCGGCGGTTCACGAAGACCGAATGGAGCGTCCAGTAGAAGTCGTCGCGGTTGCGCAGACCCGCCGCCTCCACCGCCTCGATCGCGCGCAGGATCTGCCCCGGCCCAACGCGCAGCCCCGCCGTGCGCAAGGTCCGCGCGAAGTGCACGATGTTGCTGGCGAGCTTGCCGCCGCGCGGCTCGCGCCCCGGAAGCCCGGCCGGCGGATCGGGCAGCGTGTCCATCGACGGCTCAGCCCAGCGGCTGGGCGGCGATGTCGGACTTCACCTTGCGCAGGATCTCGGCCGCTTCCGAGCCCTGGAGGCGCTGGATATCGTCCTGGTACTTGAGCAGAACGCCCAGCGTGTCGTTGATCGTCCGCGGGTCGAGATCGAGCACATCGAGTTCGGACAGCGCCGTCGACCAGTCGATCGTCTCGGCAACGCCTGGCGCCTTGAACAGGTCGAGCTTGCGCAGCTCCTGGACGAAGCCCACGACCTGCCGCGACAGACGCTCGCTGGCGCCTGGTGCCTTGACCTTCAGAATCTCGAGTTCGCGCTTGAGGTCGGGATAGTCGACCCAATGATAGAAGCAGCGCCGCTTCAGCGCGTCGTGGATTTCGCGCGTACGGTTCGACGTGATGATGACGATCGGCCGTTCCGCCGCCCTGATGGTGCCGAGTTCCGGGATCGTCACCTGGAAGTCCGAGAGGACCTCGAGAAGATAGGCCTCGAACGGCTCGTCGGTGCGGTCCAGCTCGTCGATCAGGAGGATCGGGGCGCCGCCGACATGCGGCTGCAGCGCCTCGAGCAGCGGACGGCGGATCAGGAACCTCTCGTCGAAGATGTCGGCCGCGAGTTCGCCGCGGTCGTGCACGCCCTGCGCCTCGGCCAGGCGGATCTCGATCATCTGGCGGGCATAGTTCCACTCGTACACCGCCGAGGCGACGTCGAGGCCCTCGTAGCATTGCAGGCGGATCAACGGCCGCTTCAGGGTCTCGGCCAGAACCTTGGCGATCTCGGTCTTGCCGACGCCCGCCTCGCCTTCGCAGAACAGCGGACGGCCCAGCTTGAGGGCGAGATAGAGGACCGTGGCGAGGCTGCGGTCGGCGATATAGTCGCCGCCCTTCAGCAGCTCGACGGTGGCGTCGATGGACGCCGGAATGGGCGAAGGCATGAAACTCCCGCAAAAACTCGAGGCAGCGAAGCGCTCAGTGTAGCGGATGCCCCGGCGCGCCGATATGCTGGGAATCCCAAGATAATTCAAGGATTTGGGAGGAAGACATGGAACCCGAACCGTTCCGGGGCAGGACCGCGATCGTCACCGGCGGCGCCCGCGGCATAGGCCTCGCCTGCGCCGCGAAGATCACCCAGGGCGGCGGGCGGGTCGCCCTGTGGGACCGCGATCCCGAGCGCGCGAAGCAGTCCGCCGCGTCCCTGAAGGGCGCGGTGGCCATCGCCGTCGACGTGACGAGCGAGGCGGACGTCGCCAGGGCGCTGGCCGAGACCGAACAATTCCTGGCGCCGCCGGACATCCTGGTCGCCAGCGCCGGCATCACCGGTCCCAACACCACGGTCGCCAAGTATCCTGTCGACGCCTGGCGCCAGGTCATCGACATCAACCTGACCGGCGTCTTCCTGTGCAACCGTGCCGTGGTCGATGGCATGGTGCAGCGCGGCTGGGGCCGCATCGTCAACATCGCCTCGGTGGCCGGCAAGGAGGGCAATCCCAATGCCTCGGCCTATTCCGCCTCCAAGGCCGCCGTCATCGGCCTCACCAAGTCGCTCGGCAAGGAACTTGCTACGACTGGCGTGCTGGTGAACTGCGTCGCGCCGGCGGTGGTGAAGACGGAACTGTTCAGCCAGATGACCGAGCAACACATCAACTACATGCTGTCCAAGATCCCGATGAACCGCTTCGGCGAGGTCGAGGAAGTGGCCGAGATGGTCGCCTGGCTCGCCTCTTCCCACTGCACCTTCGCGACCGGTGCGGTTTTCGATCTCTCTGGCGGACGGGCGACCTACTGATGTCTTTGCATGAACTCACCTTGACCGAACTCTCCGCCGGCCTGGCCGCCAGGCGCTTCTCCTCGCGCGAGATCGTCGAGGCGCTGCTGGCGCGCATCGAG
>JBILYJ010000460.1:0-4474 GCA_044377795.1 Reyranella sp.
GGCCCGCAGCTTGTCGCCATCGCCCTGTTCGAAGCGGCCGGTGATGCGAACCGTATGGGCGACCAGGGGCGCCTTCGGGGAAAGTCCGGGAATCGACTTGCTGTCGAGGGTAATGGTCAAGGCATGGACCTCCGGCTCGGCGCTCCAGCAGAGGAAGCCGATCGCAAAGGCCCACAACCATCTAGGCATCTCGGCCACCGGGCGCTGCCACCGGTTCGGAGTGCGTCACGCTTGTCTCCCACCCATGTCTCAGCAACGCTCGGGAAGAATTCCCAGCGTCGGTGAAAAAATGTACCATGCAATTACTTCCGTATTCACCAACCCTGTTTCGGTCATCGGTGTCAGCCCGATGATTGCGCTGGATCAAGGACGCCGTCGGCGCTTTGTCTATACTGGGAGGAACAAGTTCCGCGGTGCGTTCAGGCAACGCTAGATGCACCCAACTCGGGGGACTATGAAACAGCAGCAGCTTCCTCCGTCCAGGATGGAACCCCAGACCGGTTCTGCAAGACGGATCTATTCGATCTCAATCGCGGCGCTGGTCGGATTGATGCTTCTCGCGGCCGTGCTTACGGTCGATGAATGGCTGGAGTTGATCCCTGCCTTCCAGCGGGCGATGGACGACCTGTTTTCGCGCGGAGCGCTGCTGGCGCTTGGCCTCGTGATCGCCCTGATTGCCTTCGGCGTCTTCTTCCAGCGTTCGTTGAGCAAGAGTGTGCGGCAGGGGCGCCGTCCCGAAGTGGCCCTCGCCATCAGAAAGCGGTTGCTCGTGGCCGTATTCGCCGCCTTTGCCCTGGGCATCGCCGGTACCGGATACCTTCTCAACAACGATCTGCGCACCGCCTTTCGCGATGAGCGGCTGTCCCAGCAGGCCGGTATCGCCCGCCTCAAGTCGCAGCAGATCGACCAGTGGGTCGCCGAAAGAGCGATCGACCTGGGATTGCTGGTCACGTCCCTCAAGGGGTTGCCGTTCGGCCAGATCGAGGCGGGTCCGGAGGTGCGTCAGTTCGCTGAGCTCATGCTGTATCAGGTGTTGATCGGACATCCCGAGCGGCGTGAAATCATGCTGTTTTCAGGCGATGGGCGATTGCTGGTGGAAGTGGGCGGCGCTCCCGGCCACAAGGATCATGACGACGTCGAAGGCCTGGTGCGTGAAGCGGCACGCGACGGCAAGCTGAAGATCGGACCGCTTCGACTCGATACCGGAACGCCACCGAGCCCCAGCGTGACATTCGCGCTACTGTTCAATGCTGGCGCGCCCGCTCAGGGCCAGTTCGTCATCGTGCTCGTGGTCGACCCGAGTGTCGACCTGTTCCCGAAAATCCAGAAATGGCCGGGCGAGAGCCCGACATCGGAAGTGCGTGTGGTGCGCCGAGCCGGCGATGACGCCGTCTTCCTCTTTGCACCGCGTTACGGGGACGGTTCGGTGCCGCCCTCGGGGCTCCGGCTCCCCCTGTCGACGCCGAACCGCTCGGCTGTCATCGCGATCCGCCAGGGAGACGGCGCGCGAGAGGGCGTGGACTATCGCGGCCATAGGGTCCTTACCGCCTCTTCTGCCGCCAAGTCGATTCCCTGGATCGTGATCGCCAAGACGGACTACGACGAGGTGATGGGCCCGGTCGATCGCCGGTCCGAGAAGATCGTCCTCGTGTTCGGGGCCACCATTCTGGTGGCGGCATTTCTGGTCTGGTCGCTCTGGAAAAGCCAGCGCGACGAAGCGCATGACCTGACGGTGCGCAATCTGCGGTTCGTTCACGCCGTGCAGGATATGTTCATCGTGCTCGACACCGACAACCGCATTCTCGAGACCAACGAGGCCGCGCAGAAGGCTGTCGGGTATAGCGCCGAGGAACTCCGGGGGATGGACGCAAGAAACCTCAGGGCGCCTGACCGAACAGACGAAGACGATCAGCGGACAGTGGCAGTGGCCGCGGGCCAGACAGCGTATCGTACCGTGGTTCGCCGCAAGGACGGCAGCACGTTCCCTGCGGAAGTGCGTGTCAGCGCTTTCGAACTCGAAGGACAGACCTATCGTCAGGCGATGGGCGTCGACATCAGCGATCGTGTGAGGCTGGAGCAGGAAGTTCTGCGGCTGTCGCGCGTGAAGCGCTCGCTGCAGGCGGCCACCAGCATCCTGCTGCGGGCCGAGACGGAGGCCGAGATGTTCGATCAGATCTGCGAGGGTCTCGTCGAGTTCGGCAATTACCGGATGGTGGCGGTCGCCGTTGCCAATGACGATCCGGGCAAGACTTTCCGCTTCCCGGCGATTGCGGGATACGACCAGGGCTATCTCGCCTACGCCGATATCACCTGGAACGACGAGCCCACGGGCAACGAGCCGCTGGGCATGGCGACCAAGACGGGCGCCGTCCAGGTCAACCAGGATTTCGAGAACAATCCGAAGACACGGCCGTGGCGCGACGAAGCGCTGCGGCACGGATACCGCTCCAGTATCGCCCTGCCGTTGCGCCGTCACTGCACGGTGGTGGCGGCCCTTTCGATCTATGCGGCGGAGCCGCAGGCGTTCGATGAGGAGGAGGTCCAACTCCTGACGACCCTCGCCGCCGACATCTCCTATGCCCTGTCCAGGATTGCCTCGACGCCGGGCGGCAAAGCCTGACGCCGCCGCGTTCAGCGAAAGCTGACGGGTAGCTGGACGACGACGCCGGCGAAGACCTGGAACGACGGCACGCCCCGGCCGCTCTGGATCACCGAATATTGCGGCTCGACGAAGGTGTTGAGGCTGGCGCCGTTCGGAAGCTCGAACACGCGGCCCAGTCCCAGGCCGACCGGGAGCACGGCGTTCCTGCCGAGGTCGAACGACGCGATGCCCGAGGATCGCAGATAGAACCCGTCGCCCAGATTGTAGAAGAGCAGCGGCTGCGCGGTCACGGTCTGGAGCGTGCCGTCCAAGGTCTGCTGCCAGGCGGCGAGGAGCGTCGTCAGGCCCCAGGCGTGGGGCGCGCTGACGACCGTCTGGACCCCCGCCTGCCACTTGGACGTACCCAGGGCCCGCGAGCTGGCCGTCGGCACGACCAGCAGCGGACCGATGCCGGTCTTGACGGAACCGAAGTAGAAGACGGCCAGGTCGAAGATCGTGAAATCGCCCACGCCGTTGACCGCCTTCTCCGGGTCCCAGGCGCTGGCCACGACCGGCATCGAGGCACGCATCATCTGGTCGACCCCGAACAGGGCATGGGGCAGGACGAAGCGAAAGTATCCCTGGTCGGCGCCGCTGGAGGGCTGCTCCGCGAGCACGGGCTGGGCGTAGTTGTGAAACTCGAAGGCCATCCGGGGCGTCAGCGGATCGTTCGACCTGTTCTGCAGATTGTCCGCGCTCGCCTGCGCCATCGCTTGCGCCGGAACGAGGAAAAAGGCGAGCATCGCCAGCAGGAAGGCCCAGGTCCGGAGTCCGCAGGACGGTCTGCCGTGGGCGTGGGTGTCGGACGAGCAGGGAGGCATGCCAGGCATGATCGCATCATTCGAACATGGCTTCATCTTCATCAAGACCCGGAAGACGGCCGGTACGGCCATCGAACTGGTGCTCAGCAGCCTGTGCGGCGCGGCCGACATCATCACGCCGATCCATCCCGACGACGAGAAGATCCGGCAGGCGCAGGGCTGGCGCGGACCGCAGAATTTCCGCGTTGGGCCGGCCTCGGCGAGCGACCATGAGGGCGTTCTCGAGAGGGGCGACGAAGCCGACTACCAGGAGATGATGAAGGGACACCCCACGGGCGACGAGTACTACAACCACATGCCGGCGAGCCTGGCGCGCCGCATGCTCGGCGAGGCCTTCTGGCAGAAGGCCCACAAGTGGACGATCGAACGGCACCCCTACGAGAAGGCGGTGTCACAGGCCTATTTCAAGATGTGGTTCATGGGGCGGCCGGCCGGCGACTTCCAGCCCGTCCTCGACGCGCTGATCGCCGGCGAGGAGATCGACAACAGGGACCTCTACACCATCGATGGCAAGGTCGCCCTCGACGAGATCATCCGGCAGGAGGACCTGCCCGCGTCGTTCAATGCGGTTCTGGCGAAGTCGGGGCTACGCTTCGACGGCGAACTGCCGCGCGCCAAGACGGTGCAGCGCGCCGACCGCCGGCCCGCCGCGGTAATCCTGACGGACCGGCAGAAGAAGGCCATCTACGACTCGTGCCGCCAGACGTTCGAGCTGATGGGCTACGAGCGGTAACGCCCGTGCCTGGAGTTTTTCCGGGCGAGAATGAATCGAGTCGAGCATCTCAACAATGACCTCACCCTGAGAGGCTGGCCGGAAATGAATTGAATCGATTCAAGCACTTGCCTCATCCTGAGGAGCGCCGCGAAGCGGCGCGTCTCGAAGGATGGGCAACAGGCAAGGTGCGCGTTCCCACCCTTCGAGACGCATCGCTGCGCGATGCTCCTCAGGGTGAGGTTATCGGGGCTGTTCATAGCCTCTTGTTTTAGCTGAATTCATTTCGAGTCAGACTCT
>JBILYJ010000462.1:0-4426 GCA_044377795.1 Reyranella sp.
ATGACCTCCTCGTCTGCAGAGACAGAAGAGAATCACAACTCGATTCCAACCGGAATCCCCCAAGAGTCACAAATTCTGGCTGTTGGTATAAGCGCTCTTCAGCAGCGCCATTACCTGGTCGAACGCGCGGTCGGCGATCTCGTCGATCTCGGCCGGGGTGCGGTTCTGGATCGGATGGGGCACGTAGACGACCGCCGGCTCGAAGCCCAGCGCATCGCTTTGCGCGGTGACGCCGTCCACGAATTCGGTGGTCACGATGTTGACGCCGGGGAGGCCGCGGCCGTCGAGACTATGAAGGTCGTGCAGACTGCACGATGTGCAGGAGCCTCAATCGCTTAAGGCGATCACCGCGAGCTGCGCCTCGGCCGCGATGGTCTGCAGCACCGCAGGCGGCGCCACCTTGGTGTTGGTGGGCTTGCGATAGCGCTTGGTCGCCACGCCGGCCGTCCTGAAGTGGCCCTCGAGCCGGTCGAGGAACTCGGAACCGCGCGACTTGCCGATATCCATCAGCGCCACGACCTTGCCGTCGAGCGAGGCCGGCGGCGCGAGGCGGGCGCGCCGCGTCGGCGAGGTCTCGGCCGTGGGATCGCGCAGCTTGCTCGAATGAGTCATGACCTGATTCATGGGGGTGTGTCCTTCAGCGAATCTCGTGGGTGACGGCCTGGCATTCCTCGCGCACGCGCTGTCCGGGCCAGCCGCCGATGATGGCGGAGAATAGCCCGGCCGGGCCGCCGGCGCGAACGATCAGCAACCCGTCGGGCTGGAACTTGTCGACGATCTTGTCGGCCATCGAGGCGGGCAGACCTTCCGGCACGCCCTGCGCACCTTGGATCAGGTCGCGGCCGGGCCGCTTGAGGGCCTGATGGAGTTCGTCCTCGATGCGCCGGCGGTTCCAGCCGCCCTCCTTGAAAATCCGGTAGTGCTCGGGCGAGAGCACCAGCACGGCGTTCCCTGAGTCGCAGAGCTTGGGATGGCCGACGCCGAACAGGCCCATCGCCAGCGAGCGCGTGAGCTCCTCCGGCGTGCGGGATTTCTGATCGATGAAGCCATGGACGCCCTCGGCATGGAACAGCGTGACCGCGCTCTTGCCGGCAGCGATGCCGCGCCTCTGCGCCAGCGGCTCCCAGTCGGGATCGGATTCGTCCTCGGCGAAGCAGAAGGTGTACTTGCCGGGATTGCCTAAGGTGGCGCGGTCCATGCCGCCGGGCAGGCCGCCGCCGACATTGCGAACGATGAGCTGCAGCGCGCGGCCGATCGTGGCATTGGCGCGATTGCCCTGGCCGAGCGCATTGACGCCGGAGTTCATGCCGACCGCCCTGGCGGCCGGCCCGTTGATGATGACCAGCGGTCCGGAGAAATGCGTCGTGCAGAGCAGACCGTGCAGCACGAACAACGGATCGAGCGCGGCCTCCAGCACGCCCAGCACGACGGGCAGGTATTCCGGCTTGCAGCCCGCCATCACGGCGTTGATCGCCACCTTCTCGACCGTGCAGGGCGCGAGGTTGGGCGGGATCAGGCCCACGATCTCGTCGGGCTTGCGGTCGGTACCGCCCAGCATGCGCAGGATGCGCTCGTCGGTCGGCGGCACGACGGGCAGGCCGTCGCTCCAGCCGCGCTCGAAGCAGGCCTCGATGGGATCGTCCCATTCGCCGACCGGAATCTCGCGCGACGCCAGCCCGGGATCGCCGTAGCGCGCGATCAGCGCCTCCTGCACGCCGGGCTCGACGCTGCGCGAGCCGCAGCCGGGCTGCCAGGCCGGCAGGCCCTCGCCCGCGGCCGCTTCGCCGGCCAGCCGGGTCCATTCGGCGCGATCCCAGCCCACGGTGCGCCCGACCTCGCGGCCGCCCTCGAAGCGGATCAGGGTCGGCACGGCCTCGATGTTGAGATGGAACGACCGTTCGAGCTGCTGGTCGTCGAGCACGCGGCCGACGCCGGCGGGAAAGGCCGGATCGTCCTGGGTGATGACGGTGAGCGGGCCGGCCTTGTCGAGGCGCTGCATCACCGGCTCGACCAGCACGCAGGTGTGGCACTCGTGCTTGGCGACGATCACCAGCCCGTCCGCAGGCAACACCTCAATCATTCAGCAGAGCCTCCACCTGGGCATCGATGAACGCGGCATCCTCGGGATTGTCGCGCGGGTTGCCGGCGCGATGACCCCAGACCGACGGGATCTCCACCAGCTTCCCGTACTTCAGATACGGCAACTCTTCGCGGTTGTCGTCGGTCTGGAAATAGAGATCGGTGGCCGACGGCATCAGCAGCACCTTCGCCTTGATGCCGGCCAGGGCCATCTGCAGATCGCCGCGATAGAGATCGTTGGCCGAGATGTCGCCGTGCTGCCAGGTCCAGAGCTGGGCCAGCAGGTCGCGCATGTCGCGCCGCAGGAAGTTGGCCTCCCACGAGCGCACGAGGAAATCCTCGAGGCTGGCGAAGCCCAGGCCGCGCCACATCTCGCGGCGATAGAAGGTCTGGCTGAGCGCCCAGCCGGCATAGATGCGACCCATGGCCCGCAACCCCTGCTGGGGCGTCGCGGCGGCCTGCAGGGTGGTGCGGATGCCTTCGAGGAAGACGAAGTTGTGCGGCGCGGTCTTCGCCGAGCCGCAATTGACCACGATGCGCTCGACCGCCTCGCCGAACAGCGCGCCCCAGTGATAGGCCTGCTGCGCCCCCATCGACCAGCCGTAGACCAGCTTCAGCCGGTCGATGCCGAACAGCTCGACCAGCATCTGCCGCTGCAGCATGACGTTGTCGTAGGTCGTGACCTCGGGAAAGTCCGGCGTGTTGGACGGCGACGAGGACAGGCCGTTCGTCAGCATGTTGGGGATGACGATGAAGTAGCGGCTGGGATCGAGGCAGCGCCGCACGTCGACCAGCCATTCGATGTCGGTGTGATGGGCGCCGTAGCTGGTGGGATAGAGGATGACGTTGTCGCGTTTGGGCGACAGCGTGCCGTAGGTCTTCCACACGATGCGGGCCTGCTTCAGGGTGCCGCCGCGCTGCAGCCGGACGTGATCGGCCGACCAGATGCCTTCCTTCGTCATGTCCGCCCCCCTCAGCCGAAGCTGCGGATGATCTCGCCGTGCGTCTGGGTATAGCTCTTCGCGACGTATTTCAGGTGCGGCCGCAGGTGCCGGTGCGCCTCGGGCAGGTGATGGAACGGGATATTGGGCAGCAGGTGATGCTCGGCGTGGTACGGCAGGTTCCACATCAGGAAGCGCACCATCGGATTGGACAGGGTCGTGCGCGTGTTGGCGAACCCGTCGTCACTGTTGGGGCACAGCGTATGCTCGGTCAGGAGATAGAGCCGCAGCAGGGGCAGGCCGACCAGCAGCGGAAAGAACCAGACCCAGAGCACGACATCCGTCTTGAGCAGGATCGAGCCCACGATCAGCACCGCATAGAGCGCGAGCAGCCAGCGGCCCCACCGCCGCACCTCGGGCCAGGCCGAGTCGTGGATGTAGGTCACGTCGCCCTTGAAGCCGAAGGGGAACAGGAAGATGTCGCGCACGCGGATCATCAGGAACGGGATCGAGCTCACGCGAAAGAGATAGTTCTTCCAGGTCCGCGGGGTCCCCGAGGTGATCAGCTCGGGATCGCGGTCGGGGTCCTGCGTGTAGCGGTGATGGGCGAGATGGTAGTGCCGGTAGAAGCCGGCATTGTTCAGGATCGCCGCGCCCGAGAAGAAGGCCAGCAGGTCGGCCATCCAGCGCGTCTTGAACGAGCCGTAATGCACCGACTCGTGCATGGCGCCGAACAGCGAATTCACGAAGATGCCCTGTAGCAGCAGTGCCGGCAGGACCCACCAGGTGCCGCGGGTCTCGAGCACCAGCCAGCCGCCGAGGACCAGCAGTGCGAGGTGCGCTCCGGTCTGGATCAGGCCCTTGGTATCGTCGCGGGCATAGAGGCGCTTCAGCACCTCCGCCGGCACCACCCGCATCTGGCGGGCGCGCTGGCCGGTTACGGTATAGGCGCCCATAGACCTTCCTTGTAGGCGTGTTCGGTGACCGCCTCGCGCTTCTTCTTCTCGTCCTCGCTGAGACCGATCTGGTCGCCGACCATGCGCGCGATCGACGGGAAGGCGCCCTTGGGCTGGACATAGTCCGGCGACCACAGGCGCGAGCGCAGCAGCGCCTTGGCGCAGTGCAGATAGGCCTGGCGGACGGAGACGACGATGGCGCATTTCGGCGCCTTGCCCTGCACCGCCATCGAGTCGAGCAGCGCCGGATCGACCGACAGGCGCGCCGTGCCCGCGACCCGCACCGTCTCGTTGACGCCCGGCAGCAGGAAGATCAGCGCGACTTCCGGGTTCTCCAGCAGGTTGCGCAGCGTATCGAGACGGTTGTTGCCCGGCCGGTCGGCCAGCGCGATCGTTTTCTCGTCGAGCACCTTGAACGAGCCCGGCGGATCGCCGCGCGGGGTGACGTCC
>JBILYJ010000464.1:0-4422 GCA_044377795.1 Reyranella sp.
GCAGTATGCTGCCATAGAGACCGGCCATCGGAAGACCGGCCAGCTCGCCGTAGGCGAGACCCACCGGCACCATGACCGCGCCGAGCGTCAATCCCGCCGCCAGGTCACGCGGCAGAAACGATGCCTCGTAGCTGCGCAACGTCGCCACGCCCGGCATCCAGCGCAATATGCTCATTCGGCTCTCTCCCCTGCCCGATCCTAGGCGGAGAGGTCCCGATTTCACAGGGCCGCGCTTCCTGCCTCGTTGACCGGCGCTACCTTGCCCTCTCGGCTTCGATACGCTCGATCATCGACCTGAGCCACGCATCGGAGACGACGATGGGATGGAACGGCGCCGGCGTAGACGAGGGAATGGGCAAGCAGGCCTGACGCGAGATACTTCCCGCTAGAGCAGTCCGCCCGCGAGCATGTCGAAGCGGGTGCGGATTTCGGAAGCCGAGGGTGGCCTGTCCGCCTCCATCTCCGGAAACTCCTTGGCGAGATCGGCGCGATCGAACTCGTCGAGATGGAGGTCGGCCGCCGAATGATCGTCGGGAAGCGCATTCAGCGCATTGTGCAGATGGAACAGATGCCAGTGCGCCGGTCCCCCAATCGCTCCTGATTCGAGGTGATCGAGCCGCTCCTTGAAGCGTTGCAGCACCTTCTTTCGTTCCTCCGACATGACCGACTTCCTCCATCTCTTGCACTGGCAGTGTTCCACCATACTGCAGGACGTCAGAGCAAAGCAGCGACAAATGCGGCGGCCTCGCCTTGGTCGTTGGCGGCCGATGCAGCCAAGCAGTCGCCCGTTCGCATTGAGGGCCGCGCAGACTGAGCAAATGCCGCCAAACAGGAGCTGGTGCGCCAGGGAGCGCCTGCCAGGTCCATCAGCGTCATGCCCGTGCCCGCCCAGCAGCCTGGGCGGGCTTTGCTTTGACGTGGGCGGCAAAAGAAAGCCCGTCCTGATGGTGGTCAGGACGGGCTCCTGCAGCCCCTCGGGGGAGAGGGACGGCTACTGAACCGTCGAAGGCTGCGCTGGGACAACGCGCCAGGAAGGGTGGGGTTGCGAGCAAAACATCAGTCGGCAGAAACACGGCCCTCCTGATCGACGCGCAATACCACCTCCGTCTTTCCTCTGAGGGCGCGGGCCTGCCACGTACCGCCCGGCCCGGCGACGATGTTCGTCACCGCCTTGTAGCCGTCCGCCTCGATGGCGCTTCTGGCAAAGGTGCCGCCTTCCACGTTGCTCGGAGCTGCGGCTGTGGGCATTGCTGCCGCGGCGATTTCGACTGTCTGCGTGAGCACCGCAGGTGGTCTTTCCCGCATCTGCAAGGGTACCGGCGCCTGTCGGGCTTCCATCAGGTGCTTCGAGACCGGCACATCACCCACGGGTTTCGGGGAAGAGAATGACGGATCGGAAGCGGTCGCCGCCTTTGCAGAGGACTGGAACGGCGCGGCGTCCGGCAACGGGGCTACGAAATGGGCAGCGGCCACGGCCGCGAGCAGCACCGACGAGGCGAGAACAAAAACGACGCCTTGCTTCATGGGAGATCCGTCCTGGGTTTGACGGCCAGACAACGCCGGACAGCCGGAAGCGTTGCGGTCCGACCGGCTGATCAGTATCGAAGGATCTCATGAATTCTTCCGGGTCCCGACATGGCGCTTCCCTCAGGCATTTCCTTCTCCGCCACGCATGCCGTCCAACTGCCGGCCCGCTTCAATGCCGCCGTGCCCTTCATCGACCGCCACCTGGATGAAGGCCGGGCATCGAAAGCGGCGATCCTCACCCGCGAAGAGACGGTGACCTATGCGGCGCTGGCCGAGCGCGTGAACCGGACCGGCAACGCCCTGCTCGCATTCGGGCTGGAGCCCGGCGACCGGCTGCTGATGGTGGTCAAGGACTGCCCGGCGTTCTTCTATCTCTTCTGGGGAGCCATCAAGGCGGGCGTCGTGCCGGTGCCGCCCAACACGCTCCTTCGCGCCCCGGACTATGCCTACATGATCGAGGACTCGGGCTGCAGGCTCGTCGTCTATTCTTCGGAATTCACCGGTGAAATCGAGCCGGCCCTGAAGCAGCTCGGGGACAGGGCGACGAAGGCTATGACGGTCGACGCCTTCCTGACCGACATGGCGAAGGCCCCATCCACGCTCGAGGCCCGGCTCGCCGGTCCGGAAGACGATTGCTTCTGGCTCTATTCGTCGGGCTCGACCGGACGGCCCAAGGGCGCCGTCCACGCCCAGCGCGACATGGTCGTCTCCAGCGAGCTGTACGGCGTGCGCGTGCTGGGCGTCACCGAGCAGGACGTCTGCTACTCCGCCGCCAAGCTGTTCTTCGCCTACGGCCTCGGCAACGGCATGACCTTCCCGCTCTGGGTCGGCGGCACCGCCGTCCTCGACGATCGTCGCCCGACGCCGGACACGACCTTCTCCAACATCGAGACCTTCAAGCCGACGATCTATTACGGCGTGCCGACGCTCTATGCCGCGCAACTCGCCGCGCTCGAAACGGCCAAGCGCGACCTCTCCAGCCTGCGCGCCTGCGTCTCGGCGGGCGAGGCCCTGCCCGGCGACATGTTCCGCCGCTGGAAGGAGCAGACCGGGACGGTCATCCTGGACGGTATCGGCTCGACCGAGGCGCTGCACATCTTCATCGGCAACCGGCTCGACGATTTCCGGCCGGGCACCAGCGGCAGGCCGGTCCCGGGCTACGAGGTCCGCATTCTCGACGAGAACGGAGATCCGGTGGCGAAGGGCGAGAGCGGCCGCCTGTGGATCAGGGCGGAGTCGGCCGCGAAGTATTACTGGAACAAGCCCGAGAAGACGGCCGAGACGATGGTGAACGGCTGGCTCAACACCGGCGACACCTACCGCGAGGACGAGGACGGCTACTTCATCTACGAGGGCCGCAGCGACGACATGCTGAAGGTCGGCGGCATCTGGTGCTCGCCGGTCGAGATCGAGAACTGCCTGGTGGGCCATCCCGCCATTCTGGAGGCCGCGGTCATCGGGCAGAGCGACGAGCAGGGCCTGATCAAGCCCAAGGCGATCGTCGTGCTGAAGCAGCCGGGCGACGCGTGTGCGGCCCTCACCGACGCGCTGATGGCCCATTGCAAGAAGACCCTGGCGCCCTACAAGTATCCACGCTGGGTCGAGTATGTGCCCGAGCTTCCCAAGACCGCCACCGGCAAGATACAGCGCTTCAAGCTGCGGAGTTAAACGACTGCCCCGTCGTTTCGACCGGAATTCGTTAGCGCCACCTCGGCGGCCTACCGGCGGATGTCACTGCGTCGGCAAACCGCCCTCACCTGCATCCAGCCGCCGGCCACGGTCCATTAAGCGATTGTTGGGTCCTGCAATTTCCGCTTTTATAGTCGCCAAGCGAAAACAGGGAGCGACGGCTCATGAAGAACAAATTGTTTGGAACCGCAACGATTGCGGCGGCGATGGCGTTCGGCCTGCCGGCGATGGCCCAGAGCCCGATCAAGATCGGTTTCGTCAGCACCTTTTCCGGGCCTCAGGCGGCGATCGGCGAGGACATGCGCCGCTCCGTCGAACTCGCCAAGGAACATCTCGGGGGCAAGATGGGCGGCAAGCCCTTCGAGATCATCTACGAGGACGACCAGTTCAAGCCGGATGTCGGCAAGGCGCGCTCCGAGAAGCTCGTCCAGCAGGACAAGGTGAACTTCATCGGGGGGTACATCTGGTCGAACGTGCTGCTGGCCTCCTACAAGACCGTGGTCGACGAGGGCGACACGATCCTGGTTTCGGCCAATGCCGGCCCGTCACAGATCGCGGGCGAGCTCTGCAACAAGAACTTCTTCTCGACCTCCTGGCAGAACGACCAGACGCCGATGGCGATGGGCGAGTACCTCAACACCAAGGGCGTGAAGAGCCTCTATCTGATCGGCCCCAACTACGCCGCCGGCAAGGACATGCTGGCGGGCGTCAAGCGCACCTACAAGGGCAAGATCGTCAGCGAGGATTACACTAAGTGGCCCGACCAGCTCGACTTCTCGGCCGAGCTGACCAAGGTCGCCGCCGCCAAGCCGGACGGCATCTTTATCTTCTATCCCGGCGCGCACGGCGTTCAGTTCGTCAAGCAATGGGCGCAGTCGGGTCTCAACAAGACGGTGCCGCTGTACCAGGTGTTCTCGATCGACGCGATCACCCTGCCGCAGCAGGGCGACCTCGCGCTGGGCACGCTGGGCGCCCAGGAATGGGTCAACGACCTGCCGAACGAGGCCAACAAGAAGTACGTCGAGGACTTCAAGAAGAAGCACAACACCTATCCGTCCTACTACGGCGCCCAGAGCTATGACGCGATCATGCTGATGGCCTCGGCCGCCGAGGCGCTGAAGGGCGACCTGTCGAACAAGGACAAGGTCCGCGCCGAGATGAAGAAGGCCAACTTCAAGTCGGTGCGCGGCGACTTCAAGTTCGGCA
>JBILYJ010000463.1:0-4422 GCA_044377795.1 Reyranella sp.
TGTTCGGCCTCCTCGGCGGCCTTGTCCTCACGCGCCCGCTTCCGCTCGATCACCCCGCCGATCAGGATGCTGATCTCGTAGAAGGCCATCAGCGGGATCGCCAGCGCGATCTGGCTCACCACGTCGGGCGGCGCCAGCACGGCGGCGATGACGAAGGCCACGACGACGGCGTAGCGGCGCTTGGACCTCAACCCCTCGGAGGTGGCGATGCCGACCTGGATCAGCAGGGTCAGCAGGACCGGGACCTCGAAGGCGAAACCGAAGGCGAAGACGAGCTGCAGGATGCGTTCGAGATAGTCAGATGATCGGAGCGTCTTCTCGATGTCGGGCGGCGCGTACTGCGTCAGCATGAAGTTGATCACGTACGGCAGCACGACGTAGTACATCAGCGCGCAGCCGGCATAGAACATGAACGGCGTGGCGACGAGGAACGGCACGAAGGCGCGCTTCTCGTGGCGATAGAGTCCCGGCGCGACGAACAGCCAGATCTGCACCGCGATCAGCGGGAATCCCACGATCAGCGCCACGAAGGCCGACAGCTTCACCGTGACGAAGAAGAACTCGAAGATGTCGAGGACGACGACCTTGTAGCCGTCGGCCAGCGCCGGCTGGATCAGGAACGAGAAGATCGGTTTGGCGAAATAGAACGTGATGAAGAAGACCAGGAAGAAGCACACGAGCGCATAGATCAGGCGCTTGCGCAGCTCGACCAGGTGATCGAGCAGCGGCATCGGCTTGTCGTCTTCGGGTCCGTCGTATGCCTGGGTCACGGATTACTTCGCAGCATGGGAGCCGCGTTATGCCGCCCTTTGGGGCGCAATTCAAAGCGCAAGTTGGCGCTCAGACGGCCGCGACGGCCTTGGCCGGCTTTTCTTCGGCTGAAACAACCGGCGCCGGAGCTTCGGGTATGGCCGTTTCGGCAACCACCGGCGCCATGGCCGGCGTTGCTTCGGGGGCCGCGAGCGGGGTCGCCGAGGCGCTTTCGAGCGCGGGCTGGGGCTCGGCCGCGATCTGCGGCGCCGATTCCGGCCCGGCGAGCGGATTGTCGAAGGTGGCCTTGGCGTCGGCCATGGCCTTCTCGCCCTCGGCCATGCCTTCCTGCAGCGCGCTCTTGATCTCCCGGGTGGGGTCGAGCGCCTGCAGGTCGAGCCCGGGCGTGGCCGTGAGCTGTTTCTTCACGTCGTCAAGGTCGGCCTGGCGCACCATCTCGTCGACATGGCCACGGAACTCCGAGGCCATGCCGCGCATCTGGGCCATCCACTTGCCCCAGCTCCGCAGCATGCCCGGCAGTTCCTTGGGGCCGATGACGACGAGCGCCACGACCGCAATGACAAGCAGCTCAGGACTATCGATTCCGAACATGGCCGGTCAGGCCCTCACGTCGCCCGCGTCTCAGATCTTGGCGGCGCTGTCCTGGTGATGGACCGTGCCGCCCGGCGGGGTGGTCGTCGCCTGGGCCGAGATCGGCTTGGCGCTGTCGCCCGGCTGCGTACCCGGCTGAGCCTGCGGCGGTATCTCTTCCTCTTTCGCCCCGACGCCCTTCTTGAAGGCCGAGAGGCCCTTGCCGAAGTCGCCCATGAGCTGCGAGACCTTGCCGCGACCGCCGAACAGCAGCAGCACGACGGCCAGCACGATCAGCCAGTGCCAAATGCTGAAGCTTCCCATTTCACAATGCTCCCAAGATCGATTGCAATCGGCGTGTCGAATTACGTGTAGCGATTATGGCATCCGTTAAGAAGCCCCGGCAACCTGTCGAATAAGGCACTTCCGGGGCGTCAGCGCCCGGGTTCCGCAAGGCTTTCCTCGACGGCGAGAGGCTCGTCGGCCTCGTCCTCCGTCGGCTCGAGCGGCAGATCGGGCTCGTCGGGCCTGAATATGGGGGGCTGGGAGCGGGCATCCAAAAGCCCGGCGGCCTTCAACTCCTCCTGGCCGGGCAGATCGTCCAGGCTCGGCAGTCCAAAATGTTCGAGGAAAAAGTCCGTCGTGCCCCAGGTCACGGGCTTGCCGGGCGCCCGGCGGCGGCCCATCGGCTTGATCCAGTTCTGCTCGAACAGCAGGTCGAGCGTGCCCTTGCTCAAGCCCACGCCACGCACCTGTTCGATCTCGGCGCGCGTCACCGGCTGGTGATAGGCGATGATGGCCAGCGTCTCGACCGAGGCCCGCGACAGTTTGCGCGTCACCGGCTTCTCGATCTTGAGCTTCTCGGAGAGGTCGGATGCCGTGCGGAAGGCGTAGCCACCCGCCACCTGCACGAGGTTCACGCCCCGACCGGCATAGAGTTCCGCGAGATCCGCCAGCAGGCGCTTCACGTCGGCATCGTTGGGCAGGCGGTCGACCAGCTCCTTTTCGTCCAGCGCCTGGACGCCGGCGAAGATCAGCGCCTCGAGCAGGCGCAAGTGCTGAGCATGCTCGGGCGAGACGACGTCGGTGACGTTTTCGCCGCTCGCCTGCGCGACAGCGGCCGACGCGGCAATGGCCGCGACCGCAACGGCCTCGGCGGCGACGGTCTCGATGACGGCGTCGGCAGACGTTTCGACCGGCTCTGACGGGTCTTCTACGGCGACAGCCTTCGCGGGCTTTTCGTCCTCTTCCTCGTCATCCTCGTCGTCGTCGTCCTCGTCGTCCTCGTCGTCTTCCTCATCATCGTCGGAATCGTCGTCGTCGCCGGACTCGTCGTCCTCCGATTCCTCGTCATCGTCATCGTCGTCGTCGTCATCGTCATCGTCATCGTCGTCTTTTTCTCCGTCCTCCTCCTTCTCGGCCTTCTCCTTGGCAGCGGCCTGGTCGCGGACGAGCGCGAGCGCGTCGGGTTCTTCGACGGCGGGGGTGGCGTTTTCGATGTCTGACATGGCGGGAACCGTCACTGCTGCTCGGTACGTTTACGCAGATGAATGGGGCCGAAACGCTCGCTCTGGCGCAGCTCGATCTGGCCGTCCTTGGCAAGCTGGAGGCCCGCGACGAAGGTCGCGGCGATCGCCGAGCGGCGGCGTGCCGGATCGGTGAGGCCGGCGGGCAGGAAGGCCTCGAGCGACTGCCAATCGATGGCGATGCCCAGCATGCGGCCAAGACGCTCCGCCGCCTCCTCGACCGAGAAGAACTGCATGGGCTCGATCTGGTAGGTATCGGCGTCCTTCGGCCGGACCTGCGAGCCGTAGGCGCTGAGCAGATCATAGAGCTTCACGTCCCAGACCGCGCGGCGCACGACGACGATGCCTTCGGGCTGACCGCGCGCGAAAATGTCCCGGCCGAGCTGCGGCCGCGCCATCAGGCGCGCTCCCGCCTCCTGCATCGCCTCGAGGCGGCGCAACTGCCACTGCAGCGCGTCGGCCATCTCCTGGCCCGACGGTTCCTCGCCAGCCGGCGGCTCCGGCAGCAGCAGCCGCGACTTCAGGTAGGCGAGCCAGGCCGCCATCACGAGATAGTCCGCCGCCAGCTCCAGCCGCATTCGCCGGGCCTGATGGATGTGCACCAGATACTGGTCGACCAGCGCCACCATCGAGATCTTGCGCAGATCGACCTTCTGGTCGCGCGCCAGACTGAGCAACAGGTCGAGCGGACCCTCGAATCCTTCCAGATTGACGATCAGCTCGCCCTCGCCCGGCGCGATGACGTCGGGCCCCCCAGCGGCAAAATTGTCCGCGGTTGCGGTGGCCGTACCCGCGCCGCCCGGCGCCGGACTCGCTTCGCCAGGCGCAACGGTGCCGTTGGCGACGGCTGCGTCCTCAGGGGGCGGGCTGGCGGGTTCGGTCATGCAGTCCCGGTTTAGTGAGCGGAAGCGCCTACCGCCACATGATTTGGCCCTGCCTTATCCCCATTCCGGCAGGAGTTCGGCCACCCGGCGGGCGGCTTCGGCGAGCCCCCGGGCCCCGGCGGGATCGCGATGACGGGCGAGAAAACTTCGCCCGTCCTGAAAACGTCGATGGGCCCGTTCGGTCATCGGACCGGTGCGGCCCGCGATTTCCGCCATTTCGGCCATCCGGCCGTTGCAGTGGAGGGCGATGTCGCAGCCGGCAGCCAGCGCCCGCGCCGCCCGGTCGCCCAGCGACCCGCCCAGCGCCTGCATCGAGAGATCGTCCGACAGCAGGAGCCCGTCGAAGCCGATATGGAAGCGGATCACGTCCTGCACGGCACCTGCTGAAACAGTGATGCAGTCCTTCGGATCGATGGCATCGAACAGGAGGTGGCCGGTCATCGCCCAGGGCAGGTCCGACAGCAGCTTGAAGGGCACGAAGTCGGTCCGCTCCAGCTCGGCGCGCGATGCCGTGACCGTGGGCAGCGCCTCGTGGCTGTCGACCGTGGCGCGGCCATGTCCGGGAATGTGCTTGATCACCGGCATCACGCCCTCGGCCAGCAAGCCCTCAGCCGCAGCCCGGCCAAGCGCCGCCACTGGCTCGGGCCGGTCGGCATAGGCGCGATCACCGA
>JBILYJ010000465.1:0-4415 GCA_044377795.1 Reyranella sp.
AGCGTGCAGAGGCCGTTGCCGCCTCGTCCCTGGGCGAAAGCCAGACCGCCGGGCAGGCCGCGCCCAACGGTGACGGGTTCGACGAGCTTCCGCTGTCGCGCTGGCGCGACCCGCCCGACCGTCCGGCGTGATCTCTACTGCGGCTCGATCTTCGCGATCTTGACGTAGTCGGCCCACTTGGCGCGCTCCTCGCGATCCTGCTGGGCGCATTGTTCGAGCGTCAGCGGCTTGGCGGTGAGGGCAAATTCCTCGGTCAGGCGCTTGTTGTTTTCGGGCGAGGTGATGGCTTCGTTGATCAGCGTGTTCAGCCGCTGCTGGATCGGCAGCGGAGTAGCCTTTGGCACCGCGATGGCCAGGAAGCCCGAGGTCGTGAAACCGGGGAAGGTTTCGGCGAGGACCGGGACATCGGGATAGAGCGGGCTTCGACTGGGAAGCGAGATGGCAAGCGCGCGCGCCTTCTTGTCGACGACCTGGCCGCGCCCGGCCGTGAGGTCGACGAACATGAAGTTGATGGCACCGCCGTAGAGATCGTTCCAGGCATTGCCGATCGCCTTGTAGCCGACGCCTTGCCAGTCGACGCCGGCGCGCTTGCCCAGCACCTCGGCCGGGACCTGCGAACTCGCGTTGAAGTAGCCGAAGTTGAGCTTGCCCGGGTTCGCCTTCGCATAGGCCAGCAGGTCGGCCAGGGTCTTGTACGGACTGTCGGCTGGCACCACGAGGAAGGTGCCGGAGGAGCCGATGATCCCGACGACCGAAAAGTCCTTCTCCGGATCGTAGCCCGGGTTTTTGTACATGTGGACGTTGGCGGCATTGGTCGAGGTCGTGGCCAGCATCAGCGTGTAGCCGTCCGGCGGCGCCACCTTCACCGACATCGCGCCCACGATCCCGTTGGCGCCCGGCTTGTTCTCGACGATGAAGGGCTGGCCGGTCTTTTCCTCGATGTACTTGCCGACCAGGCGCGCCGTGATGTCACCCGAACCGCCGGGCGCGAAGGGCACGATGATCCGGATGGCCTTGGTCGGATAAGTTTCGGTCTGCGCAGCGGCGGGCAGGGCGGCGAGGAGGGGGAGGGCGAAGAGGCTGCGGCGAGACAGCGATGTGCGGAATGTGTCCATGGGAGTGGAGTTTAGCGCATATGCACCGGATGGACAGCGCGCCGCTTGCAGCCCTACCTTGCAGTCATGTCAAAATCAGGTCGGCCGCCGCTGGACGGCATTCGCGTCATCGATTTCTCCCGCGTGATCGCGGGACCGATGTGCACCCAGATGCTCTCGGACATGGGCGCCGAGGTGATCAAGATCGAGAATCCCGATGGCGGTGACGACACGCGCAAGGGCGCCGGCCCGCGCGCGGGCGGGCCCGATGGCGAGAGCCACTTCTTCATGACCTTCAACAGGGGCAAGAAGAGCGTCGCGCTGGACTTCACCAAGCCCGACGGCCAGGCGATCGTGCACAAGCTCCTGGCCGGCGCCGACGTGCTGGTCGAGAACTTCCGGCCGGGTGTCCTGAAGAAGTACGGCTTCGACTATGCCAGCCTCGCGACGAAGTATCCGAAGCTGATCTACCTTTCGATCTCGGCCTACGGCCAGACCGGGCCGCTGTCGGACCGGCCGGGCTACGATCCCGTGCTGCAGGCCGAGTCGGGCATGATGAGCGTCAACGGCGAGGCCAATGGCGAGGGCCTGCGGCACGCGATTGCCATCGTCGACACGATGACGGCGATCCACTCGGTGGCGGCGGTCAACGCCGCGCTCTATGCGCGCCGCGACACCGGGAAGGGCCAGCAGATCGATCTCGCCCTCTACGACACGGCGCTCGTGTCGCTGGGCAACATGGGCTCCTACTATCTGATCGGCGGCGAGCAGCCGCGGCGCGCCGGCAACGGCCATTTCGCCTCGGCGCCCAACAGTTCGTTCGAGACCTCCAACGGCAAGATCTACATGGCGGTCGCGAACCAGAAGCTGTTCGGCGACACCTGCAAGGCACTCGGCCATCCCGAGTGGCTGACCGATCCGCGCTTCGACACGGTCGCGAACCGCGTGGCCAACAAGCCCGAGCTGACGCGCCTGATGGAAGAGGTGCTGACGACCGACACCAAGGAGAACTGGGCGCAGAAGCTGCGCCACCTGCCGGCCGGCCCGATCCGCACCATGAAGGAGGCGCTGGACGAGCCGGAAGTGAAGCGTCGCGGCATGCTGAAGACCTACAAGCACAGCCGCGTCGGCGACGTGCCGCTGATCGGTTCGAACTTCCACTTCTCCGACACGCCGGTCGACGACACGCGACCGCCGCCGGCGCTAGGCGAGCACACCGATCAGGTGCTGACGGAACTGGCGGTCCTCGGTGCGGCGGAGATCGCCAGCTTGCGGGAAAAGAAGATCGTCGGCTGAAGTTTAATGTCGTCCTGAACGCAGTGAAGGACCTCACGGAACGATCAGACGACTCCGTGGCCGACGTGAGATCCTTCGCGGGGCTCCGGAGCGGGGGGGCCCCCGCTCGCTATGACGGGAATCCTCACCTGTCGAGCCAGGTCCTCAGGATCAGGTTGGTCTCCTCGGGCTTTTCCATCGTGACCAGATGGCCGCACTGGTCGATGACGACGAGGGCGGCGGCCGGAATCGCTTTGGCGATCTCCTCCGACAGGAACAGGGGCGTTGCCGCATCGTCGCGGCCGCAGACCACGATGGTCGGGCAGGTGATGCGCGGCAGGTCGGGTCGCCGGTCGGTGCGGATCGCCGCCAGCTCCTCCTGCCGTTTGTAGATCTCGACGCCGATCTCGCCGCACATCGTCATCACCTCGTCGACCAGCGCCTTGTCGGGCAGGCGATAGGCCGGGATGAAGCGCGTCATCTGCATGCCGAGCACCAGTTCGAAACGTCCTTCATTCGCCAGCCGGATGCGGGCGCGACGGATCGCGCGCTCGGCCTCGCTCTGGCTCCTCATGCCGGTGTCGAGCAGCGCAAGCTTGGTCACGCGGTCGGCGGCGAACTGCATGATCTCGACCGCGAGCATGCCGCCCAGCGACAGGCCGGCCAGCGCGAACTTCCCGGCCGGCATCTGGTCGACGACCCAGCGGGCGGCGCTCTCCCAACTGTCCCAGATGGACAGCGGCGCCGTGCGCCAGTCGGGCACGACGATATCGGCCTGGCTCGAAAGGGCCGCCATCTGTGCGGCGAACAGGCGGGGCGAGCACAGCACGCCGGGGACGAGCAGCAGGGGTGTCCTGGTCATTTCATTCCTCCGGCGCGGAGCGTAGCGCAGATGATTCGACTACGGTACCAATGGGCATGGCCGCTGCCTCCGTTCGCGACATCCGTCTCGACCTGTTCCGCGGGCTAGCACTGTGGTTCATCTTCCTCGACCACATTCCGACCAACATCGTGAGCTGGCTGACCGTCCGCAACTACGGCTTCAGCGACGCGACCGAGATCTTCGTCTTCATCTCCGGCTATACCGCCGTCATCGCCTACAGCCGTATGCTGGAGCAGGAGGGCTGGCCGCGCACCGCGGCGCGCATCTATCGACGCGTCTGGCAGCTCTACGTCGCCCACATCCTGCTGTTCGTGGCCTTTTCGGCCCAGATCGCCTGGGTCTCGATCGCGCGCGACACGCCGGCGCTGATCGAGGAGATGGAACTGCTGGGCCTCGGCCAGAATCCCTATCGCGCCATTCTCGAGGCGGCCCTGCTCAAGTTCCGGCCGGTCAATCTCGACGTGCTGCCGCTCTACATCGTGCTGCTGGCCGTGTTCCCTCTGGCCCTGCCCGTTGTGGTGCGCTGGCCCTGGGTCGTGATCGGGGTTTCTCTCGCCTTGTATGCCGCGACCTGCCATTTCAACTGGAACCTGCCGGCCTATCCCGACGAGAAGGTCTGGTACTTCAACCCCATGGCCTGGCAGGTCGTGTTCCATGTCGGGGCAGCCTGCGCCGTGTTCGGTCCCGGGCTTTCCCGCCTCGACCGGTTCCGCGGTCCACTGACCGTCCTTGCGATCGCGTTTATCCTGTTTGCAGCCTTCATCGCCCTGTCCTGGCACTATAATCCGCTGGAAAGGCTGGTCCCGGCCTGGGTGGCGCGGATCATCTATCCGATCGACAAGACCAACATCGACATCCTGCGGTTCCTGCATTTCCTGGCCATCGCCTGGCTGGTCCGGATTGCCGTGCCGATCGACGCCCCCGGCCTCAAATGGCGGATCTGGGAGCCACTTCGCAGATGCGGTGAGGCTTCCTTGCTTATATTCTGCCTCGGGACCTTCCTGGCGCTCAGCGGCCAGGTGATCGTAAGCCAGCATGAAGATTCGATTTTGTCGCAGATTGTCGTGAGCCTCCTCGGCATCGTCATCATGTGCGTGGCCGCCTACATTGCCGCGTGGTTCAAGCGCGGGAACGCGCGTGCGCCGGCTCGTGTACAGGCAGCA
>JBILYJ010000058.1:0-16830 GCA_044377795.1 Reyranella sp.
CCGGCCGAACTCGAAGCTGCTGGTGCCGGCCGCGCATCTCGAACCCGGCATCGAGCCGCGCGACGTCGCCGTCCCGATGTACGAGGAGCTTCGCCTGATGGCCGACTGGCTGGGCCTCGCAGGCCTCGCCCTGCCGCGAGACGGAGCTTTGGGGCACGAATGGAGTAGGATGGGCAAGTGATCTGCGTTGGAAGGAAGAAGCGAGCATGAACGATCTGGTTCTCAAGGGTGGCCGCCTGGTCGATCCGTCCCAAGGCATCGACCGCGTGACCGACATCGCGTTCGCCGGCGGCAAGGTCGCCGCGATCGGCGATGGCCTGTCGGGCACGGACACGCGCGATGTCACCGGCAAGATCGTCTCGCCGGGCCTCATCGACCTGCACACGCACGTCTACTGGGGTGGCACGTCGCTGGGGGTCGAGGCGGAGTTGCTCGCACGCTCGGGCGGCGTCACGACCTTCGTCGATGCCGGCAGCGCCGGGCCCGGCAACTTCCACGGCTTCCGCAAGCACGTGATCGAGCCGTCACCGGTCCGCATCCTGCCGTACCTCAACGTCTCCTTCCCCGGCATTTTCGCCTTCTCGAAGGCAGTGATGGTGGGCGAAAGCGCCGACATGCGGCTTCTCGATGCACGCGAAGCGGTGCGGGTGGCGCGCGAGCACAAGGACCTGGTGCTGGGCGTAAAGGTCCGCGTCGGCAAGTCGGCGAGCGGCGACTCAGGCATCATGCCGCTCGACATCGCGCTCGACGTCGCCGAGGAGATCGGCCTGCCGATGATGGCGCATCTCGACGCGCCGCCGCCGTCGCGGCACGAGGTGGTGAGCCGCCTGCGTCCGGGCGACATCCTCACCCATTGCTTCCGCCCCTTCCCCAATGCGCCGGTCCAGGCCGACGGCAAGGTGCGCGACGAAATCCTGGCGGCGCGGGCCCGTGGCGTGATCTTCGACATCGGCCATGGCGGCGGGTCGTTCGGTTTCGGCACGACGCGCAAGATGCTGGCCGCCGGCTTCCTGCCCGACGTCATCTCCTCGGATGTGCACGCGATCTCGATCGAGGGGCCCGCCTTCGATCTCCTCACCACCATGTCGAAGTTCCTATGCCTCGGCCTCGACCTCGCCACGGTCATCAAGCTCGCGACCGTGAACGCGGCCACCGCCATCAAGCGTCCCGACCTCGGCACGCTCAAGGTCGGCAGCGTCGGCGAGGCCACCGTGATCGACCAGGCGAGCGGCAGGTTCGACTATGCCGATTCGATCGGCGAGACGCTGATCGGCGACAGGCGTCTCCTGTCGGCGGGCGTCGTGCTCGCGGGACGCTGGTGGCATCCGCTATAGGACTTGCAATGCCTGCCGACGAACTCGCCTCTCCGGCCTGCCTCGCCTATGAAGCCGACGATGCGTACATGGGCTTTGCGACGCGCGAGGAGATCGTCGAGTTCCTGGCGGATTTGGACACGGCCCCTGGCGACCAGTGCGCCGATATGCTGCGCACGATGCTGCCGAGAACTCGGGATGACGTGCTCCATGCCGAATTGAGTGCCCGCTTGGCGGCAATTCTAGGCTCTGAATCGAAGACTTAGGGGGGCCAATATTTTGGCGGCGAACGGCAACCTTCCTGCGGCAGGTGCCGTTTACTCGTCAGGTTGGATGTTTGGTGTTGCCTATGCCCCCGCTCAGCAACGCCTCTCTCCCCGTCCGGCCTCATAGCCCGCTCCCGACCCACCTCGGGGGCGGGCTTTCTCTCGTGGGGCCTATCTCAGGAACGCAACCGCGAACAGGCGGTCCGGATCGGCCCACGTGTGGGCGATCGAGAACCCGCCCCGCCGTGCCAGTACCGCAATGTCCGTATCGTCATACTTGTAGGAATACTCGGTGTGGACCCGTTCGCCTTCCGCGAAGGTGAATCGGCGGCCGGCGACCGTGACGGTCTGGTCGCGAAGACTGCGGACGTAGATTTCGATGCGGCCCGCCGCCTCGTTGTAGAACGCCTCGTGGGCGAAGGCCGAGAGATCGAAGTTGGCCTCCAGCTCGCGGTTCATCCGTCGCAGGAGGTTCAACGTGAACTGCACCGTCACGCCCGCGGCGTCGTTGTAGGCGTCGTGCAGGCGCTGCGGGTCCTTCTTGAGATCGACCCCAAGGATCAAGGCGCCGTCGCTTCGCAGCAGTCGGCGCGCGCGGTGCAGGAACAGGACCGCCTCTTCCGGGGTGAGGTTGCCGATCGTGGAACCGGGAAAGAAGCCGATGCGACGCGCGCCGTTGATCTCAGGGGGCAGCGCGTCGAGCGCCATATAGTCGGCGGCCACCGGCTCCACGCGCAGCCACGGATAGTCTTCGCGCAGGCGCCGGGCCGTCGCACCGAGGTGCTGACGCGAAATGTCGATCGGTACATAGGCGTGAAGATCCGACATCGCGTCGAGCAGGAGCCGCGTCTTCACGCTGGATCCGCTGCCATACTCGACCAGCGCGCAACCCGGCCCGGCAAGGCGCGCGATGTCGTCTGCGCACGCCCGCAGGATCTGCGTCTCGGTCCGCGTCGGATAATATTCGGGCTGCTCGCAGATCGCGTCGAACAGCGCCGAGCCTCGGGCGTCGTAGAGGAACTTCGCCGGGATTGCGCGTGGCAAGCTGCCAAGGCCCGCGAGGACGGCCTGACGGAAGTCTTCACGATCGGCGACATCGCCGTCTTTGATCGCCAGGAGCGGCACGTTCATCGAAGATCCTCCGCGAGGCGAATTCCGCCGAACATCCAACGCGAGTCGGGCGGAAAGAAGTTGCGATAGGTCGTACGGACATGACCGGGAGGCGTCGCCGCGCATCCGCCGCGCAGCACCATCTGGCTGGCCATGAACTTGCCGTTGTATTCCCCAATGGCACCGGAAGGTTCGCGGTAGCCGGGATAGGCGACGTAGGGACTGGCCGTCCATTCCCAGACCTCGCCGGTCCCCTGAACGGCGCCCGCCGCGATCTCCCACTCGGCTTCACGCGGCAGCCGCTTGCCCGACCATTTGGCAAAGGCGGCGGCCTCGAAGGCGCTGACATGGCAGACCGGCCGGGACGGATCGACCGCCTCGAGGCCCGACAGGGTGAAGACGTTCCAGCTGCCGTCCCTGTTCTCCCAGTAGAGAGGCGCCTGCCAGCCGCGCTGATTCACGCAATCCCAGCCGGCGGAGAGCCAGAATTCCGGCCGGCGATAACCGCCATCCTCGATGAACTCCAGGTACTCGCCACAATTGACCGGGCGCATCGCCAGCGCGAACGCGTCGAGCCACGAGCGGTGGCGGGGCCCCTCATTGTCGAAGGCAAAGCCTGGCCCGTCATGTCCCGTCTCGACCAGGCCACCCTCGAACTCTCGCCAGCCCATGGCTTGCAAGGCCTGCACCCTGCCGCCTCGAGCCGCGCGATAGGCCGGCCGCAGCGGGTTCATGGACAGCGCATGCTTGATGTCCATCAGGATCAGCTCCTGATGCTGCTGCTCGTGGTGCAGCCCAAGTTGCACGAGGTCGTGCGCAGGATGGTCGTCCGTCAGGAACGCCAGCATCGCTGTCGTGACGTGATGCCGGTACCCCAGAACCTCTTCCACGCCGGGCCGCGTGATCAGGCCGCGCTGCGGCCGCGGATGTCGAGGGCCCACCGCCTCGTAATAGGAATTGAAGAGATACTCGTAAGCCGGATCGAACGCGCGATAACCGCGCGCGTGAGGGCGCAGCACAAAGGCCTCGAAGAACCACGTCGTGTGAGCGAGATGCCATTTTGTCGGACTGGCATCCGGCATCGACTGCACGGTCTGATCTTCCGCAGACAAAGGCGCCGCGAGCGCCTCGGTAAGGGAACGGACAGCCCTGAAGGACTGGAGATCGTGCGGCTGCACGGTGAGCATCGACGAATTCGGCACGGAACCTCCGGGGGCCTAACGTGGGGGCGCGCAGGTCGGTTGCAAGGGCGTTGCCCGACGATCACCCTGCAGCCTCCGCTCGTGGACATGAGGGAAGCAAGTGCCGATTTGCGAGATCGACCCGTGGCGCGCTCAATATTTCGAGAAGGTGGATTGCCCCGCGGACGTGTTCATACCGACTGAGGATTCGGATGCGTGGAGCTGGAATCCGGAGCATCGCTGGGTCTATGACAAGCTGGCCGTCGCCACCCGTCAGGGCCTCGAGGCCGCACCGCACGGTGTGGCGCCCAAGACCTATCCGGTCTTTTCCAAGCCGATCTACAACCTCAAGGGCATGGGTGTCGGAAGCCGCGCCCTGCGTTCGCCGTCAGAGTACGAAGCGGCCTATCGACCGGGGCACATGTGGATGCCTCTGCTCCAGGGCGACCATGTGAGCAGTGACGTCGCCCTGGTCGATGGCGTGCCCTGCTGGTGGCGCCATGCGCGTGGGGTCCCTGCCGAGGATGGCACCTTCGACTACTGGGAGGTCGATGCACGGTCAGAGCCCGCCATCGAAGGGTGGGTCGGCGACTGGTGCCGGCGCCATTTCGGCGGCTACACCGGCATGGTGAATCTGGAGACCATCGGCGGCCGCATCATCGAGGTGCATCTGCGGTTCGCCGACCAATGGCCGGATCTCTACGGCAAGGGATGGGTGGACGCGCTCGTGCGGCTCTATGCCCGGCACGAGTGGCGCCATGAGGATGACGACAGGCGCACCGGCTACAGCGTGGTTTTGTTCATGCCGCACGGCCGTCGGTACCGCCCTCCGCCACAAGCCCTCCTGCAGCGCGTCGAGCGCTTTCACGACGTGTCGAGCGTGCAGATCACGTTCCACGAAGCCATGGCGCCGGAAAAGCACGCCATGCCCCCCGGAGGGTTTCGGGTGGCGATCGTGAACTGCTGGGACCGCGCCGCCGGCAACGAAGCCCGGTCCCTGCTCCGCGATCATTTTAGCGCATAGCAAGCTGTTCAAGAAGTCGGAGTCACGGCGAATAAACGAAACAACCGAAATAAACGAAACAAATGAAGTGAATGTCGCACCTCCCAGAATCCCGTGTCGTGGTGACCGTCGGCGCAACAATGTTGCTCGCCGATACTTTCGGTAGGCCTATTTCAAGACCCTGCTAGAAATTGCGTCGAACGAAGCCGGCGAGCAGCGCGATCAGGAAGCGCCGGCGCGGGAGCGCGGGTTCCGTAGAGGCAACCCAGCCAAAGGCGAGGCGTTGAGGAGCCGATCTATGGCCCCAACGCTGGAGCGACCCCCATGCAGCCCGAAATTACCCCGACCGAAGCCCGAGGCGGCGTCGTCACCGGACGCATCCTCACCGTTCTCACCATCTCCGTCATCGGCGCGGCGGGAGGCATGGGGCTGGCCTGGTACTTCCTCGCCCAGTAAGCTTTCGTCATGAAAACCCTGATGGTGAGCTACCTCGTCGCGCTTGTCGTCATGGCGATCCTCGACGCGTTGTGGCTGGGCGTCGTGAGTCGTGAATTCTACAAGGCGCGGCTCGGTCATCTGCTCCTGGACAAGCCGATCTGGAGCGTCGCCATCCTCTTCTACCTCGTGCATGCGGCGGGGATTGCGATCTTCCCGGTGCAGCTCGCGCTGGGTGCCGGGACCTGGACGAGCGCCCTTCTCTATGGAGGATTGTTCGGCTTCTGCGTTTATGCGGCGTACGACCTCACGAACCTCGCGACGCTGCGGGGCTGGCCGATGGCCGTCAGTGTCGTCGATCTCGCCTGGGGAACCGCGGTCACCGCCGCAGTGACACTTGCGACATTCCTGGTCGTGAGGCCCTGATCAGCGCGTGCTGTCGTCAAACTCCGGATGACGGCGCACATAGGCGACAACGAAACTGCAGGCCGGGACGATCCTCAAACCCTGCTTGCGGGTGTCCTCCAGGGCGGCCTTCACGATCCGCGCGCCGATACCCTTGCCTTCGTCTTCGGGCGGCACCTCGGTATGAGTGAAGATCCGCGCGTCGCCCTGTTGGCGATAGGCGGCAATCGCCAGGCCGTGCTCGACCGGCAGCTCGTATCGCTGCTCGGCGGTGTTGTGCGTCACTGTCATCGTTCACCTGCCATGGGACGGCAACGGCGGGAGTGGAAAGCCGGTTGCCGGCTAGCGATCGACTTCCCAGAACATCGGGTATGACGACTGGATCAGCCCCTTGAGATCGGAACGATAGCCGGCGGGAATGGTGAACTGCCCCCACATGAGGGCTGGTACCAGCTCGTAGGCAATCACCTGGATCTCCGCGGCGATCTTCCTGCGCTCCTCGAGCGTCCCAGCGCGCGTGAAGGCCTTCAGCAACTCGGGAATACGGTTGTCGCAGGACCACCCGGGGAAGTCGTTGCAGGTCGCCGCGACGTAGAAATGCGTGAGCGGCGAGTACATATCCGTTCCGTTCGAATAGACCGGAAACATCGACCAGCCATCCTTCTTGGCGCGCCGCGCCAGGACGGTGGGCCAGTCGCGCGGCTGCTGTTCGACGGTGAAGCCCACGTCCTTCATGTTCTGAACAAGCACGCGCGAGGCAGTCTGGCTGATCGACCCGGCCACTTCGAGCACGATCACCGGCTCACCCTTGTACCCGGAGGCCTTCAGTTCGGCTCGTGCGGCCGCGAGATCGAGCTTGGCGACACTGCCGCCTGCGTCGGTCGAGAACGGAGTGCCGCACATCCAGAAAGAAGCGCAGTCCTTGGTCTGGTACTTGTCGGGCACGCCGATCGCCGTCAGCGTCGCGTTCTGGTCGACGAGCTTCCACATCACCTTGCGCACCGCGGGATTGTCGAACGGCGGGGATGCGTGGTTAAGGCGGAAGTTGCCCTGGAACTGATGGAGGCCGCCCAGGCCGAGCAGCTTGATCGACTTCTCCTTCTCGAGAACCGACAGCATGTCGAACGGAAGGTACTGCATGTAGTCGATCTCGCCGGCGATCAGCGCGTTCGCGCCCGTCGACTGGTCCGGCATCACGCGCAAGGTGAGCTGGTCGATCTTCACGTTCTTCCCGCCCGTCAGGAAGTCCGGCGCCTCCTTGCGGGGTACATAGGCGGCGTTGCGCTCGAGAATCATCGCGTTGCCGGGACGCCACTGATCCTTGAGGAAGCGGAACGGCCCCGAGCCGATCGGCTCGGGAATGCGCTGGTCCGCCGGGGTCGCGGCAAGACGGGCCGGCATCATCACCGGCAGCGGTGCGTTGGGCTTGCCCAGGACCTCGAGCAGCAGGGGGAATGGCTGCTTCAGCACGAACTTGATGGTTTTCGGGTTCGTCGCTTCCAGCGAAGCCGTATCCGCCATCAGCATCTTGCCCAGGGGATCGCGCACCGACCAGCGCTTGAGCGAGGCGACGCAATCCTCGGCCGTCACCGGATTGCCGTCATGCCACTTCAGCCCGTCCCGCAGGACGAACGTCCATGTCAGCTTGTCGGGGCTGCTGTCGTAGCTCTCGACCATCTGCGGCTTGATCTCGCCCTTGTCGTTCATCGCGAAGAGCGTGTCGAAGACGTGGGTGCCGAAGGTGCGGGTGATCGCGGCCGTGGTCGCATGCGGATCAAGGATCGTCACCTCGGATTCGAGGACGACCGTCAGTCCCTTGGCCGCCCGCGCCTCGCGCGACCGAATCAAAGAAGCGCTCGCGAGGGCGACACCGCCTGCCAATGCCGTCCGACGCCCCAACCCAATGCTACGCATGTTGATTTTTCCCTTCATCCCGAAGGAACACCGTAGCGTTCTTTGGTGCCAAACGAAACGGGCCGGCCTTCTCTTTCAGGAAGGCCGGCCCGCAATTCGCTGGCCGGAAGACGCGACCGTTACGACGGCGACAGAAGACGGCAGGTTACCCGATCGACGAACGTGGACACCGGCGGTCCATAGACAGGAACACCCCAGCGCTCGCCGGGGCCGGCCGGAGAAAGAACAACGCGCGTATCCTGGACCGGACGCCCACCATTGGTGAAGGTGCAGCCGACGACCAGATCGACGACGTTTCCGCTGTTGTTGGTGATATACAGCACGGACAACCAGTTCTGCTGCGGCACGGCCTGCAGCCACGGACTGTCGATCACGACTGCGGGCACCGTCGGGCCAACGGTTATCGGAACGGTACCCATCAGGTTGCCCCGCGGCCGTTGCACGACGACCTGCATCCCGACCGACTGGCTGTTGGGGTCGAATGCCTTGTCGGCGGGAGTCGCCGGCATCGCCGCCTGCTGCTGCGGGGTCTGGTTGTCCTTGCTGACGTTCTCGGGCGTCCAGACCTTGCCGGTCCGCTCGTCCTTGAACTGGGTGACGCCGTTGGCCGAAACCCCTGTGCCGATCATGCCGGGCGTCTGGGCCGCCGGCACCTGGGCAAGCGCCGGGCTCGCCGCAGCGAACGCCAGAGCGCCGGCCACAGCTATGAGAGTGAAGTACCGGTTCATCTCCGTGCTCCTCACATGTCCTTCAGGCGGCTCTTTTCCCAGGCGCCGACCTGCGCCTCGGCGGCTTCACGGGAAATGCCATAGCGCGTCTGAATCTTGCCCACGAGCTGGTCGCGTCGGCCCTCGATGGCCAACAGATCGTCGTTGGTGAGTTCTCCCCACTGCTCCTTCACGGCGCCCTTGGTCTGGTTCCAGCTGCCCTTGACCTTGTCCCACATCGTCTGGGCGTCATTCTGGGTCGTGGTCTGGACGGTCGTCTGGGCTTCGGCGACGAGCGGTATCGAAACGACGGCGACGGCGGCACACACCGCGAGGGTGGCGATAGAGCGCATCTGAATACCTCCTGGTTGGGTGCTGCTAACGCGCGCGGCTACCCCGAAGTTGCCCGTCGCCCAAGGGCGAAGCCTTCACACCCACAGAGATTTCAGGACGAAGGCAATCGGTATGACGATGAGCATTGCGACGTAGAGATCCATCAGTTCGCCCGCGAGCGGTCCATGATCCGAATGATCCTGCGTCATGTTCGACGTCTCGGGCGATTGCTTCGACTTCATGATCCCCTCCACGATTGCCCCATCTTCGACAGATGAACGCCGCATAATCATGCGGGGTTGCAGAGCTCGCGCGTAATTCGGGGGGAAGGTTCTGTCGCCGGCCTCAAGCAACCTTGCGCACGCTGTGGTCGAGTGCCTGCTGCAAGTCGATAGACGAGTAGGGCTTTGAAATGAACTGCATTCCCTCGCCCTGTATCCCGGGGCGCCCATAGCCGCTGGCGATCACGACCGGCAACGAGGGGAAATGTTCCCGCACCTTGACTGCGAGCTCCTCCCCACTCATGCCCGGCAAGCCCACGTCCGTCATCAGAAGGTCATAGCGTCCTTCCTGGGCCAGGAGTTCCAGGGCAGCCTCGCCGCTGCCGACCCCGGCCACCGAACACCCGAGTCGCTCCAGCATGTCGGTGGTCGACATACGAAGCAGGACCTCGTCCTCCACCAGCAGGACCCGCCTCGGTCGGCCCTCGGCCGCCGCCGGCGGCGCAGCCTTCTCCGTTGAAGCATTGGGGTTCGGTGCAATCACGGGCCGCCGGTTGGCCAGAACGCTGCGCAGCTTCGCCGAAAGGGCATCGCTGCTGTAGGGCTTGGCTATCATGGGATAGCCCGACCGCGTGTGGTCCGGGATCAGGCCGCGGGCGAACCCGGACGTCAGCAGCACGGCAATGCCCGGCCTCAGGCGCTGGGCCAGCTGCGCAAGCTCGACGGCGGTTATCGTGCCCGGCATCACGATGTCCGTGAACAGGAGATCGAACGCGGAATCCCTATCCAGGATCGCCGCCGCCACGTCGGGATCCTCAGCAGCCTCCACGCGATAACCCCACCCCGTCAGCATGTCGACGACGGCGCGCCGGACATCTTCGCTGTCTTCCACGACAAGGATCCGCTCGCTGCCGCTCGCGGCACTGACCGGATCGGCTGACTCCTCGACGACCGGATCCTCGGTGCGTGGCAGATAGAGCTTGATGCTGGTCCCCTGCCCGATCGCGCTGTCGATCCGGATATGCCCGTTCGACTGGCGCACGAAGCCATAGACCATGCTGAGCCCAAGCCCGGTGCCCTTGCCGTCACCCTTGGTCGTAAAGAACGGATCGAACGCCTGAGCCGCGACCTCGGGCGGCATCCCGATGCCGGTGTCGCTCACGTCGACCAGGACATACGGGCCGGGCGTCACATCTGGGTGCAGCGCTGCATAACGGCGGTCGAGCGTCGCATTGGAGACTTCGACGCGCACGGTGCCGCCGTCCGGCATGGCATCGCGCGCATTGATCGCGAGGTTGAGGATGGCGTTCTCGAGCTGGCCGGCATCGATCCTGGCATTCCAGGGATGGTCCGCCAGCCTGAGCTCTATGGCGATGCGCTCGCCCAGCGAATGACGCATCAGGTCGGCGAGATCGCCCACGAGCCTGGCGATGTTCGTGGGCTGCGGCGTCAGCGGTTGCCTGCGGGCAAACGCCAGGAGCTGCTGTGTGAGGCGCGCGCCACGATCAGCCGCCGCCGTCGCGCTCTGCACGCGCGACAGCATCGCGACATTGTCGCCGGCCTCGCCCTTGAGCAGGTCGAGGTTGGCCCGGATGACCTGCAGGATGTTGTTGAAGTCGTGGGCCATGCCGCCGGTGAGCTGGCCGGTCGCCTCCATCTTCTGGCCCTGCCGAAGGGCGGCCTCATCACGCAGCTTCTCGGTGATGTCGACGCACCGCACGACAGCACCACCGCCCGACATTTCGCCACGGTAGATCTCGTAATCCCGCCCGTCATGCGCCACGCGGACCACGGCGGGGGCCGTGGAGGAAGTCGCGCGGAGATCGAGTGGCCGGAGAAGAGCGCGCGTCGCAGGCGAGCGGTCTGACAGGAGTTGCTCCAGCGTCGGCAGTGCCTGCTTGCCCGGCTCCCACTGCGCCAGCGCGGCAAAAGCCTCGTTCCAAGCCAAGACGCTGCGCTCACCATCGATCACGAAGATGGGGTCGCGCAGGCTCTCCAGGGTCGCCTGCAGAAGGCGTGACCGGCCGGCGAGAGCATGCTGGCTGCGCTCCAGGCGCCCGGCACCATGCACGACGATGTATATGCCCACGATCAGGCAGATGAAGACCCCGCCCATCACGAGCAGGCCGGCTCTGTCGGCCTGCTCGTGCTCCGATCGCAGGGCCGTCAGGCGCCGCGCCAGCAGGAGCCTCTGTCCCTCGGCGAGCGCATCACCGAGCAACCTGACCTGGCTCAACATCGCCCGCCCTGCGCCCGTCCGATCGAGCGCGAGGGCCGCCTCTCGACCATTGAGCTGGTAGGCCCCGACCGTGGCGTTCATCTGGTCGAATTTCTGCGTCATGACGTCATGGAACTCGTGGAACTGGCGGGTCGTGTCGGGATCGCCCGATACCGCGGCTTCGAGCTGACGCATGCTCGATTCGATCCTGAGGCGCGCGCGCTCATAGGGTTCCAGCCTGGTAGGGTCGCCGGTCAGCAGGAAACCGCGCAGCCCGATCTCGGCGTCCTGCACGGCGATCACCGTCTCGCGCATCAACGCCATCGTCTCGTAGTTGGCCACCACCAGGCGCTGCTGGCGCGCCGCTGACTTGGAATGCGTCAATGCAAGCATGAGGCCCGTCGCGATCAGCACGGCGAGAGTGATACCCGCGATGATGCCGATCGAGCGCGCCGATCGCAGGAGGCTAGGCATTCACGGGCTCATCCGCGGCGGGTGTCGGAAAGACGACGATGACCCTGTTGCCGCCCTCGGGCTTGCGCTCGATGGCAACCTCGCCGCCCAGCTGCATGGCAAGTCCGCGGATCAGGGTGAGGGCGAAACCGCCCTTCCCGTCGAGGATCGACGCGCCGTCATCGCTGGCAACGCCATTGTCCTCGATGACGAGCTGGACCTCCTCGCCGCGCTCGCTTGTCTCGATGCGAATTTCCGGTGCGGCTGCCTTGCTGAAGTCATGGGTAAGCGCAATGCTCACGGCCTCCGTCACGATCAGGCCGATCGGAATGGCGGTGTCCGGACCGACCGCCATGATCGGCGCACGGATATGATAGCGGGGCGCCAACTGGCCGCCCCTCGTGCGTCCGACCGAAATCTGCCGCACGAGATCGCTGATGAACTGCTGGAAGTCGACCAGCGACCAGCTCGACCGCTCGTAGAGATGACGGTGCAGGATCGACAGAGTGAGGACTCGGTTCTGCGCATCGCCGAAGAAGCGACGGATGCGCGGCGACCTGATCTCACCGGCCTGGAGGTTCAGCAGGCTCGATATCATCTGCAGGTTGTTCTTCACACGATGATGAATCTCGCGGAGCATGTGGTCGCGCTGCTCCAGGTTGGCCCGCAGGGCTGCCTCGCGGCTGGCGATGGCCGCCGCCATGGCCGTCACGCCCGCCCCGACCGAGGCCATCTCGGGGGACCAGGGCCCCGGCGGCGACAAGGTGATGTTTTCGCCGCGAGCGACCTTGTCGGCGAAGTCCTGGATATAGCGGAGAGGCCGAACGCACCAGCGATCGGCACCGAACCAGATCACCAGCAGCACGACGACCGACGCCAGCACGACGAACCAGAAGCCCGCCCAGGCGCCGGCAGAATCAAGGGGGGGGGCGCTGACCGGTGCGGACACCACGACGAAAAGCGCGTTACCGCCCACCGGCTGGACCCGAAATTCGTAGAGGGAACCATCCTGACCGAAGTCCGAGAAGCCGGGTTGGGCGCCTGTCAGTGCCTCCGTCAGACGTGCCGGCACCGGTAGCCGCCGCATCGCCGTCGCATCGCCCCCAACGGCAGCCCCGGAACGGTCGACCACGGCCACCGCCGTACCGCCGGAGGCTTCCCCTTGGGCGGCCACCTGCGCCAGCGCACTGAGCGTGACGCCCACCGCACACATGCCGCGGAACGTGCCGTCACGAATGACGGGAACGGCGATGGGAATGATGGCATGCGGGGCAATCCGGCTCGCGATCGTATCGCCGATGACAACGCCCTTGGCGGACCTTACCTTCTCGAAGACGTCGCGGTCGGCGAATGATATGCCGACGGCCTTGGGATCGCTGGCGCATCGCGCAATGCCCCGCTCGTCCGTCACCAGCGCGCTTGAATATTGACCCGGATAGGCCGCCAGCAACTTTGACAGGTAGCCCCCGCATCGACCTGCGGTGGCCGACGACGGCTCGGCCGAAGCGCTCTGCTCGACGGATTCGTCAGTGCACGCGGCCGTCAGCAGGCGCCGCGAGGCTTCGAAAAGGCTGGCATAGCGCGCGACCGCGAGATCGGACACAGCTCCCAGCGCGGCGACCCGCTGCGAGACGACCGACTCCTCCTGGAGTCTGGCCTGCCAAGCCGCCAGTCCGAGGACGGGCAGCAAGGCCAGCGCAACGAGCGTGACGAGATTGGAGCGAAGCGACCATCGCACCACGACCCGTCTCGGTCTCAGATCGATACGGTGTCGAGCGCCTGCGCGATCGCCGCACGAAGAAGGTCGGGATCGAAGGGCTTGGAGATCACGAAGGCGGGCTCGATCTGCTTGCCGGTCAACAGACGCTCCGGGAAGCCCGTCACGAAGATCACCGGAACGGACATCGACTTCATGATCTGGTTCGCGGCCGAGATCCCGCTGTCGGAACCGCGAAGCTGGATGTCGGCCAACACCAGGTGGGGTGAATGCTTCTTGGCAAGCTCGATGGCAGCCTTTTCGGTCGCCGCGATGCCCACGACCTCGTGGCCGGCGTTGCGCACGATGTCGGCGACGTCGAGGGCGATGACGGCCTCGTCTTCAATGACGAGAATGCGAACCGAGGCGACTCGCTGGAGTTCCCGGCGCGCTTCCTCCAGGCTGCTCTCGGCAGCATCGATGCTGACGCCCAGGATATGCGCGGCGTCGCTGACGGTGAAGCCTTCCAGCACCGTCAACAACAGGACCTGACGCTGCATCGGCGCCATTTCCGTAAGCGATTCCTTCAAGCGTCCGCGGACACTTTCGCCGCCGCTCGTAGCCTCGTCCATGTCGCCGAACGGCTGACGCAGACGGTGAAACAGCGCAAACACGCCGAGCTTGGTGTCCTCGGCTTCGGCAATGAGCTCCGGCTGCCGAACCGCCACCTCGGCGCAGAGGCGGACCCATTCGTCTCCCTGCTGCTGCGAACCGGTAACGGCCCGAGCGTACCGACGCAGGAACGGCAGCGTCCTCGTGATCGCCTCGGACACCTTCTTGGAAGCTACCTGCTCTTCAGCCACGTCGTTCTCCCTCATCACTCCAAAAGTCGTGTCTCGCCGCTGGCTGTCCCGGGTTCAACGCCTACACTACGCGGTGTGCGTCTGCACACAACTTGCTATTGCACCCTCATCAGCGGCTGGACCGTAGACGCTGCCCCGCGTCCGCCCTTGCGAAAATGATTGCGGACGGGTCCCGACGGATCCGTCCGCAACTCCGACTTCCAGTCTTCTGGCCGTTCTCAGTGGAGCCAGCCCAATACCCACATCAGCAACAGCACCGGTATCGGTATCCCCAGAAACCATAGGATTGCCGCGCGTCCCATACGCTCCTCGTCTTGGAAAGTTCGGCATCACAACGCATGGCGACCGTGCGGGTTCCCTGCCGACCGATTCCGGGCATCCATGTCACAACCAGTGCACCTGCATCTTCGATTACAGTCGCGATTTTCTCTTTCACCATTGCGCCACCGTCCCCAGATGGAAGGTGATGAAGAAAGAGATCGTCGCACTCCTACCTGATTTGCGTGCGTTCGCACGTTTCATGTGTCGTGAGCGCGAAGCGGCTGACGATCTCGTTCAGAACACCGTTCTGGCCGCCCTCGACAAGCAGACCCAGTTTACACCAGGCACCAATCTCAAGGGCTGGCTCTTCACCATCATGCGCAATCGCTTCTACTCGGATATCAGGACGCAGCGTCGCCGTCCGTTGACGATCGACAACGACGCTGCGACGCCCTTGGCCGCGGTGGACAATCCCGAAGCCACGATGGCGCTGAAGGAACTCTCCTCGGCACTGTGGAAGCTCAACCCGCAATCGCGAGAAGCCCTGGTGCTGATAGGCGCGGGCGGCTTTTCCTACGAGGAAGCGGCCCGACTTTGCAGTTGTTCGGTGGGAACCCTGAAAGCGCGCGTATCCCGAGCTCGCAAGTATCTTTCAGACACGCTCCAATAGTGTCGAATAGACGGTTTATTCTGTCATTACAACGACTTGTAAGATTTAAAAATGCATGTGTAACCAATTCGCGTCTCAGCCATTCATTCTCCATAGGACGCAACTTTCGGAGATCGCCAATGAGCACGCAGACCAAGCAGGATGATGGTACTCGGGACTTCCACGAACAGCTCAAGACCCTCCTGCCCCGCCTGCGCATCTATGCCCTGTCCCTCACGCGCGACCGGGACGCGGCGGACGACCTCGTACACGACACGGTGATCAAGGCGCTGACCGGTCGCAACAGTTTCCAGCCCGGCACCAACCTCGCTGCCTGGCTGTTTCGTATCCAGCGCAACGAATTCATTTCGGGGCTTCGCCGCCGCCGCCCGACCGTACCGGTAGACACCGCCATTGCGGAATCGCTCTCCCATCCCCCCCATCAGGACAGCGGCCTGGTGATGCGCGAATTCATGTCTGCATTCGGCAAGCTTGCAGCGACGCAGCGCGAGGCCCTGCTTCTGGCGGTCCTCGAAGGGCTGCCGTATGAGACGATCGCCGAACATACCGGCGTATCGGTCGGCACGGTCAAGAGCCGCATCTCTCGCGCTCGCGACACCCTCGAGCGCCTCCTGCTGGAAGGCGAGCCCCGGCGCCCGTCCGAGTCCGGGCGGACCTCCATCGCCCTCCGCGACGACGAATCGGCTGTCGCAACTCGTTAAAGTCTACTTCCAAGTCTGACATTTGAGTGCGACAAAGCCATGAGTAGTCCCACGGGGAGAGTTGGATGGGTCGGACAGGATCCCGCGGAGTGGGCTTCCGCCTCCGGGGAGCATGTTATGGCCACTAACGATGACAAGCCCGATGCTGGACGCGCCGGAGGACCGGCGCGTTCCAAGCCTCGCAGCAACGATCGGCCGTTCGACATGTGGCTGCACAAGCAGCTTCACGCGATGTATGACGAGATCGCGAGCGAGCCCTTGCCCGACGATCTGCTCAACCTCATCGACAAGGACGCCGCCGCGAACAGGAAGGGCGACGCACCGGAAGAGCCGCCGAAGAAGTAGGATCTACGGGCTCTTTACGCGATAGTTCCTGGTGACCCTCACGAGGGCGGCGCAGCATCTCGGCGCGCGTGTGCTGTAGTAGCACCTGCCTGAGAGTTGGTTCGCCCCTCTCCCCCCGCCCTCTGCAAGAAATGGCGGCGACCTCGCGATCGCCGGGCCCCTTGTCCACGACCTGCCGGTCAGCCCGGCCGACATGCCGCGAACTCGTGCTGCGCAAGTGCTTCCACCTGGTTTCGCTCCGCTCACGCCACTGCTTTAACAAGCGGTCCGCCTCTGTTTCGGGTTCCCGCGGTTCGCTATAGGTGCAGTCAGAGGAACGGGAGATGGCGATGGAACTTTTTGATCTTTCCGGCCGGGTGGCCGTCGTCACCGGCGGCAATGGCGGCATCGGTCTCGGCATGGCCCTCGGCATGGCGCGCGCCGGCGCTACCGTCGTCGTCGCGGGACGCGACGCCGCCAAGAACGAGGCTGCAGTCAAGGAACTGCAAGCGACTGGCGCGAACGCCAGCTCCACCATTGTCGATGTGCTGCAGGAAGAGTCGTGCCGCGCGCTCATCGCCAGTGCGGTCGAGGTCCACGGCCGGCTCGACATCCTGGTGAACAACGCCGGCATCAACATCCGCAAGCAGCCGCAGGAGTATACGTCGGCCGAATGGCACCAGGTGCTGGACAGCAACCTGACCAGCGCCTTCCTGTGCAGCCAGGCCGCCTACCCGGCGATGATGAAGACCGGTG
>JBILYJ010000466.1:0-4408 GCA_044377795.1 Reyranella sp.
GGCGGCGCAGCGCCTCGGGCAGGGCGTCGAAACGGTCGATTACGGCGTCGGCGCCCAGCTCGCTCGCGGGCTTGGCCGTATAGCCCCAGCTCACCAGGACGGCGGGGATGCCGGCACCGCGGGCGGCCTCGGCGTCATGGATCGAATCGCCGATCATGACGGCGCGCTTCGGGTCGCCGCCCATGCGCTCCAGCAGCATCAGGATGTGGCGCGGGTCGGGCTTGCGCACCGGGAAGCTGTCGGCGCCGGCCACGTCGCTGATCGGCGGCATCAGCTTCAGGTGTTCGAGGATCATGCGCGACGGCTTCTCGAACTTGTTGGTGCAGACGCCCTGCTTGAGGCCGAGGCCGGCGAAGGCTGTGACCACGTCGGCGACGCCGGCGAAGGCCGTGGTATGGCTGATCGGGTCGGCCTCGTAGTAGCGCACGAACTCGCGCGTCGCGGCGGTCAGGGCCTCGTCGTCGAGCGACCTGCCGTGCTTGGCGAAGGCCTTGCCCATGGTCACCTTGCTGCCCTGGCCCATGAAGATCCGCACATCGTCCTCGGTGACGGGCGGCAGGCCGTGATCGGCCAGGACGTTGCTGACGGCCAGCTGCATGTCCTTGGCGCTGTCGATCAAGGTGCCATCGAGGTCGTACAGGACGGTCTCGAAGCGGGTGGTGATGAGTTTCTCGGCATCTGTCTGCATGCCGCTTTCTCTAGCACATCCACCTTGCCCGCCTGCCAGCCCCATGGCATCCGACAGGCATGAAATCACCCATTGCCGTGGTCGTCCTCGCGGCCGGCGCCGGGACCCGCATGAAATCGGCGCTGCCGAAGGTCCTGCATCCCTTGGCCAGCCTGCCCATGGTGGCGCACGTTCTGGCCAATGCAGCGGCGCTGAAACCGAGCCTTATCGTGGGCGTGATCGCGCCCGGCGCCACCGAAGTGGCCAAGGCCTTCGCGCCCCATCCGACGGTGGCCCAGCACAAGCCCCTGGGAACGGGACACGCGGCCAAGGCGGCCCTCGGCGCACTGAAGGGTCATGACGGGCCGGTGCTGGTCGTGTTCGGCGACGCGCCGCTCGTGACGACGGCCAGCCTGCGCAAGCTGGTCGCGGCGTGCCGCAAGGCCGGGGCCGCCGTCGGCGTGCTGGGCTTCGTTGCCCGCGATCCCACGCCCTACGGCCGCCTGATCGAGCAGGACGGCGAGCTGGTAAGAATCGTCGAGAGCAGGGACGCTGACGCGACCGAACGAACGGTTGCCTTCTCCAACTCCGGCGTGATGTGCATCGACGGCCGGCTGATCGCGTCGCTGCTCGGTGCCATCCGCAACGACAATGCGAAGCGCGAATTCTACCTGACCGATGCCGTGCGCCTGGCGCGCGAAGCCGGCCACAAGGCGATCGCCGTGGCGGGCGAGGAGGCGGAGTTCCAGGGAATCAACTCGCGGGCCGAGCTGGCGGCGGCCGAGCAGGCCCTGCAGCAGCGGCTGCGCGCCGCCGCGATGGCGGGCGGCGTTACCATGACCGATCCCGGCACGGTCTGGCTGTCGGTCGACACGAAGTTCGGAACGGACGTCACGATAGGCCCCAACGTGCGTTTTGGGCCGGGGGTGACCGTGGGTTCGGACACCGTCATCAACGCCTTCTGCGACATCGAGGGCGCGCGCATCGGCAGGGGCGTGCTGGTCGGGCCGTTCGCCCGCATCCGTCCGGGCTCGGAGGTCGCCGACGGCGTCCATATCGGCAACTTCGTGGAGCTCAAGGCCACGCGGATGGCGAAGGGCGCCAAGGCCAACCACCTGGCCTATCTCGGCGATTCCGACATCGGGGCGGGCAGCAATATCGGCGCCGGCACGATCGCCGTGAACTACGACGGCTACGGCAAGCACCGGACGATCATCGGCGCCGACGTGTTCATCGGCTCCAACAGCTCCCTGGTAGCGCCGCTCAAGGTCGGCCGGGGCGCCAACGTGACCGCGGGCAGCGTGGTGACGGAGGACGTTCCCGCCGACGCGCTGGCCTTCGGCCGCGCCCGCCAGGTCACGAAGAAGGGGCGCGCGGCGGTGCTTCGTGCGAAACTGAAGGACCGCGCCGCGGCTCTCAAGAAGGCTGCAGCGGAACGGTCCGGCAAGAAGTAACCCCCTCCGATCGAGACAGAAAACCATGTGCGGCATCATCGGCATCATCGGTAAAGCGCCTGTCACGCCTCTGCTGGTCGACGCGCTGAAGCGGCTCGAATATCGCGGCTACGACTCCGCGGGCGTCGCGACCCTGGTGAACGGGCATATCGACCGCCGGCGCGCCGAGGGAAAGCTGGTGAACCTGGAGGAGCGGGTGAGGCACGAGCCGCTCCCCGGCACCATCGGGATTGGGCACACCCGCTGGGCCACGCACGGCAAGCCCTCCGAACGCAATGCCCATCCGATCGCCACCGACCGTGTCGCCGTCGTGCACAATGGCATCATCGAGAACTTCCAGGAGCTGAAGGACGAACTGATCGCCAAAGGCTGCCGTTTCGAGAGCGATACCGACACCGAGGTGGTGGCGCAGCTGCTGACCTCGATGCTCGACGAGCAGAGGTCGCCCGAACAGGCGATGAGCGAGGCGATGGGCCGGCTGCGCGGCGCCTTTGCGCTGGTCGTACTGTTCAGTGGCCGTCACGACATTCTGCTCGGTGCCCGCCGCGGCAGCTCGCTGGCCGTCGGCTATGGCGACGGCGAAATGTACATCGGCACGGACGCGCTGGCGCTGGCGCCCTTCACCAGGAAAGTGAGCTACCTCGAGGACGACGATTGGGTTGTGCTGAGCCATGGCGGCGCAAAGGTCTACCAGGGCAGCCGGGAAGTGAGCCGTGAAGTCCGCCAGAGCGGCATCACGGGGGCGATGATCGGCAAGGGCAATCACCGCCATTTCATGCTCAAGGAGATTCACGAGCAGCCGGCGGTGATCGGCGACACGCTGCGCAGCTACCTCGATCCCGCGACACGCATGGTGACCCTGCCGCAGCTGCCGGTCGACTGGGCAAAGGTGAGCCGCCTCACCATGACGGCCTGCGGCACGGCCTTCTATGCCTGCATGATCGCGAAGTACTGGTTCGAGCAGCTCGCGCGGCTTCCGGTCGAGGTCGAGGTCGCGTCGGAGCTGCGTTACCGCGAGCCGCCGTTGCCCCGGGATGGGGTCTGCATTGCCGTTTCCCAGTCGGGCGAGACGATCGATACGCTGGCGGCGATCCGCTACGCCAAGGCCAACGGTCAGACCATCCTGTCGGTGGTCAATGTCCCGGAGAGCGCGATCGCCCGCGATTCGCACGGCGTGTTGCCGACCCTGGCGGGTCCCGAGATCGGCGTCGCCTCGACCAAGGCCTTCACCACACAGCTCACCGTCCTGCTGTGCGCTGCGATCGCCGCCGGCCGCGCTCGCGACACCTTGAGCGCAGCCGACGAGGCCAGGATCGGGCTCGCCCTGACCGAGCTGCCGGCGCTGGTCAACGAGGCGCTCAACATGGAAGAGCAGTACCGCCGGATCTCCGAGGATATCCTCGCCGAGGCGCGCGACGTGCTCTATCTCGGCCGCGGCACGTCTTTCCCGGTGGCGCTCGAGGGGGCGCTGAAGCTCAAGGAAATCTCGTACATCCACGCCGAGGGCTATGCGGCCGGGGAGATGAAGCACGGACCGATCGCGCTCATCGACGAGCTGGTGCCGGTCGTGGTCGTGGCGCCCAACGATTCTCTGTTCGACAAGACGGCGTCGAACTTCGAGCAGGTCAAGGCGCGCGGCGGCAAGCTGGTGCTGCTGAGCGACGCGGCCGGCGTGGCGCGCCTGGGGCCGCACGCGGTCGCCACGCTCACCCTGCCGGCGGTCGATCCCGTCGTGGCGCCGATCCTCTACACGATCCCCGTGCAGCTGCTGGCCTATTACACGGCCGTCGCCAAGGGCACCGACGTCGACCAGCCGCGCAATCTCGCCAAGAGCGTCACCGTCGAATAACGCCGACCACCAGGCACGAAAAAGCCGCGGGCCTTGCGGTCCCGCGGCTTTCGATTTCGAGGAAGCCTAGCGCGTGCCCTGCGGCAGACCGGGCGGCGGTCCCGAGGGCTGCGGCGCCGGGGCGGGCTGGCCACCACGCGGCTGGGGCTGGGCTGGCCGGGGCTGTGCCGGCTGCTGGGCCGGCATCATCGTCTGCACGATGGCGCGGATCTTGGCGGCTTCCACCTCCTGCGCCTTCTTGAACTCTTCCTCGCTGATGAAGCGATCCTTGTTGAGATCCATCTCGCCGAACAGCTTCAGCGCGTAGGCCGTCAGTTCGACGCGGTCGATCTGGCCGTCCTTGTTGGTGTCGATCTCGGCGAACTTGCGCATGGCGATCTGCTTGCGCATGTCGAACGGCAGCAGGTTCTTGGCCTGCGGCCCATCCGCGGGGCCGGC
>JBILYJ010000467.1:0-4404 GCA_044377795.1 Reyranella sp.
CTCCTACACGACGCTGTCGCTTCAAAGAATCGAGCCCCGACCTCCAGCGCAAATCACATAAGAGTCATCGGTTCAGACGGTTGGTATAACGGGCACGGGAAACCTGCTTGCCCGTGCGGGTCTCGACGGTCTCGCCAAGGCGCTGGAGGGACGCAATATGAACCTTCTCCCACATGGGAACGGCGTGGCGATCGTAGCAGCCGTTGTAGTGGAAGCGGGGCAGGTCGCTGATCGGGTAGTTGCCGATCGATCGTAATGTGAGCGGCATGAGGCGGTAGAAGCGGAGGCGGCTCTCATGCTGCGCCGCCGTCGCCCAGCTTGGACCGACGCGTTTCCATTTCTCGGGGTCTGCTGGAAATTTGGGAAACTTCGCCTTCACCCGCTTCAGCATCCAGTCGAGCGTCACGTCGTCGAGGGATTGGGGGTTGTCGCGCGGCCGATCGGCCTCGGGAATGTAGCTTCCTCCGACATCGGCATGCACGCCGGGGAACCACACCTGCTCCGTCCGACTGAGATAGCGTTTGAATTTCGGACGACGCCAGACAGTCGCCTCGAAAGGCTGCCGGTGCTCATCGATCGCAACGGCATGAAGATTGAGCTCCGTGATCGATGACAGGTCGACATCGTGGAACTGGTACTTGTCGCGATTGAAGAGTTTGAATCTGTGAAGCGGGACGCCGAGGGCTCCCACGGTATCGAAGACGCCGACGCACGAGATGCGGAACGCGTCCCGATCGTGGACGTACGGCGTGAGGGCCGCATGCACACCCGGGAGACGTTCGTTGGGCGGCGTTCGATAGTAGGCCCAGGCCAACGCCTCGTTGGTCTTCGTACAGTCCTGACAGCGCAGCAATCCGGCGGCGCCGATGAATCCCACGAGGGATCTGGCCGTGTAGGCGCCGCGCGAAAAGCCGAACACGAAAACCTCGCAGCCCGGCTCGTAGTGGAAGGACAGGAAGCGGTAGGCATTCCTGATCTTCTGCGGCATGCCCGACCCGAAGAGGCCGCCCTTCAGCCGATCCTGCCACGACGTGCCGATGCCGCGCTCGTAGAACACGATGTTGTTGGTGCCGTCGACGTCGTCGATCGAGCTGGTGATCTTCGCAGGATCCTGGGGCCGGACTTCGCCAGCGTCCTTCCTGTCGCGCAGTGTCTCGGCAATTACCCGCTGCAGCCTGACGATGTTCGTGTCCGAATCGCCAAAATCCCGGTCATTCCACGTACCGTCGAGCAGCAGGATGATGCGCTTCTTCCGGGACGCGGGCGCGTCAGCCGGTGTGTCCGTCGTCGACATTCGCCGTTCCCCCTACGGTGAGAGGGAACTAAACCACTCATTGCATGCTGAGGCCATATTGCCGGCCTGTGCACGGCCGCATATCCGGAACTCACCCCTTCGATTGTCCCCGCACCTCGCGGCTGGCGACCACCTTGCCGGCGGCATAGGCCTCGTGGTTGGCATCGACTTCGGAGAGCTTGTAGCGATAGTTCACCATCATCCCGTAGGACTGCTTGAATCCGTTGGCGCTGGTGTCGCCCAGCCAGTTCAGCCGCTCGACAATGGCGCCGTTGCCGAGATGGAAGTGAGCCACCCGGTCGAGCGCGCGGCCCTTGTCTGTGGCGGTGAGATAGACGGCGGCCAGCCTAGTCAGGATCGGCCGCAGTGCCTTGTTGATGGCGGGCACCTCCCACCAGTTCGGCCGTGCCAGCAGCTTCAGGACGGCCGCGGCACCGTAGGCCTCATCGGTCACCGGCCCCAGCGAGGCGATCTCGCTCTGCGTCAGGGCGCCGTCGTCTTCGGTCTTGAACCGGTGCTCGACGTGGTGGCGAAGACCCGGGATCGGCGAGAGGGTCGCGAAGTCCTTGATGTTGGGCAGGTCGCGCGAGAGCTGGTCTGCGACGCGCTTGATCAGGAAGTTGCCGAAGCTGATGCCCGCCAGGCCCTGCTGGCAGTTCGAGATCGAATAGAAGATCGCGGTGTTGGCGCGCTGGGGATCGTGCGTCTCGTCGCGCGCGTCGAGCAGCCGCTGCACGTTGCCTGCCATGCCGTCGACAAGCGCCACCTCGACGAAGATCAGCGGTTCGTCGGGCATGCGTGGATGGAAGAACGCGAAGCAGCGCCGGTCCGAATCGAGCCTGTTCTTGAGGTCGCGCCACGACCGGATGGCGTGGACCGCCTCGTAGGTCACGAGTTTTTCCAGCAGCGAGGCGGGCGAGGCCCAGTCGATGCGCACCAGGTCGAGGAAGGCCACGTCGAACCAGGCGCCCAGCAGCGAGCGCAGATCCTCGCTCAGCGCCTTGGCCGCGGCGTCGCTGCGGCCCAGCGCCAGCAACTCGGCGCGGAGATCGACCACGAATTTCACACCCTGCGGCACGCCGACGAACTCGCGCAGCAGCCGCACCGCCGGCGGCTCCAGCTCGCGACGCAACGCCCGGGCGGGCTCCTTGCTCGCGCGCCAGTGGTCGACGGTCTTCATTGCGGCCTCGCGCGGCAGGCCGTAATCGCGTGCGAGCGTCAGCAGGAACTTCTTGCGGCCTGCCGATGACAGCGACAGGTAGGCCTGCCCCAGTTCGGCGGCCCGGCCGCGCCGTGCCGTCTCGCCGCCCTTGCCTTCGAGGCAGGCGTCGATGCGGCTTTTCAGGCGCGGGATGTCGTCGTCGGGAAGATCGGGCCGGAGCGGCGCGCCCACCGCCTCGCGGGCGCCGCGGGCGGTTTCGACGAACGCGGTGCGAAGTCGTTCGAGGGTACGGTCGACGGTATTGGAAAACAGCAGGGCCATACGCCGATTATGTCATGGCAAACGTGTCACTCCAGTGGCGGCAGGTGAACGCGCCTTTACCACGCTACGCCGTCGGCTGATCCAGCACGCGCCACAGATACCAGCTCGCGACGGTGCGATAGGGGCGCCACTTCTCGCCCGCTTTCTCCAGCGCCTTCGGCGAGGGCAGTGCGCGCTTCGCGAACGCCTTCGCATAGGCCTTCCGCAGACTGTAGTCGTCGAGCGGCAGCACGTCGGGGCGGCCGAGGCGGAACATCAGGAACATCTCGGCACTCCAGCGGCCGATGCCGCGGACCTTCACCAGGCGCTCGATCAGCTCGGCGTTGGGAATCGTCTGCGCCACGTCCAGCGTCGGGAGGTCGCCCTCCTCGACGCGGCGGGCCAGGTCCTGTACCGCCAGCACCTTGGCGCGCGACAGGCCGCAGCCGCGCAAGGCGTCGTTAGGTGTCTTCAGGATGTGCTGCGGCGTGAAGCCGTCGGGCGCATCGGGATAGAGCGCCTCGACCCTGCCGTAGATGGTCGCGGCCGCCTTGTTGGAGAGCTGCTGGTAGACGATGGCCTCGGCCAATGAGCCGAACAGGCTGCGCGAGACCTTGAGCTGCATGCGGAAGGGGCCGATCGTGTCGATGATTGCGGCCAGCACAGGATCGGCAGCCCTGAGATGCGCGATGGCTTTTGCGGGCTTGAAGGGAAAGCCGCTCATCGGGCCGCGAAGAGCGGACCCGCGCCGACCTCGGCCGCGCCCTCGATCTCGAGCATGCGCCGCTTGGTCGACACGCCGCCATTGGCCGAGAAGCCGCCCATCCTGCCGTCGGCACCCAGCACGCGATGGCAGGGCACGATGATGGCCACCGGGTTCTTGCCCAGTGCCTGACCGACCTCGCGCGATTCGTGCGGCGTGCCGAGGCGCTTCGCGATCTCGCCATAGGTCATGGTGCGGCCGGGCGGAATGGTGCGCGCCACGTCGTAGACCCTGCGGTGGAAGTCGGGCGCGGCGTCGAGGTCGAGGGGGATGTCGGCGAGATCGACGGCGTCGCCCGCCAGCAGACCCTGTACGCGATCGAGCGCGCGCTGCACGCCGGCCGGCACGAACGCCGCCTCCACCGCATCCGGCCAGCGCCGCTTCACGCGGGCCCGCGTCGCCTCAGGAGTAGGCTCGGGAAGCTGGAGGCCGGCGATGCCGCGACCGCTCCAGGCGACGGCGCAGGTGCCGATCGGCGTGTCGAACAGGGCGAAACCTTGGGCGCTCATGGGCTCAACCTTCCCGTCTAACCGGTCAACCCGTCAAGTCCGGAAACCCACAGGTTCCGTCATCAAACTGGCACCGACCGCGTCTAGCGTCAGTGAGTCGATGTAGAATCGGAGTCGTCGGGTTGATCCATCCGCAGGCAGAGAGCCAATCGCTCCTGAAGCAGGCGGTGCGCCGCCACAAGGTTCTGTCCCGTGAAGGGATGCTGGAGAAGCTGTTCGAGCGGCTGTTCCGCGGTCTCGTCTACGCCCAGATCTGGGAGGATCCCGAAGTCGACCTCGAGGCGATGGCGCTGACGCCGGACTGCCATGTCGTGGCCATCGCATCGGGCGGTTGCAACATCCTGTCCTATCTCACCGCCGATCCGGCGCGCATCAC
>JBILYJ010000468.1:0-4401 GCA_044377795.1 Reyranella sp.
AGATCGAGATTGCCGGTGTAGAAGACCGCGATGATCAGCACCGCGCCGAGATCGTCGATGATCGCCAGCGCGGTCAGGAACACCTTCATCGAGGCCGGCACCCGGTTGCCGAACAGCGACAGCACGCCCAGCGCAAAGGCGATGTCGGTCGCTGTGGGAATCGCCCAGCCGCGGATCACCTCGCCGTTGTTCCAGTTGAGCGAGGCGAAGATCAGCGCCGGCACCGCCATGCCGCCGGCAGCGCAGAGGCCGGGCAGGATGCGCCGCGACCAGGTCGAGAGCTGGCCGTCGACAACCTCGCGCTTGATCTCCAGCCCGACCAGCAGGAAGAACACCGCCATCAGCGCATCGTTGATCCAGTGCGACACGCTGAGCGGGCCGACATAGGTCTTCAGCGCCGCGAAATAGACGGCGGCCAGCGGTGAATTGGCGACGATCAGCGCCAGCGCCGCGGCCCCCATGAGGACGATGCCGCCCGACGCCTCGCTGTCGATGAAGCGGCGCAGCAGGGTGGGACGCACGTGGGGATTGCGGGTCATGGGTTCCGACAAAGGAAAACGAATCGCTGGCGGCCCGACCAGCGCTAGTCCCTGCCCACAACGTCGTGCAGGCACCCGCGTTCCTTCTGGCCGATGTCGTCCGGGAGGGCAACAGAATCCCGCTGCACCGGCGCTCAGGTCGGTGCAATACGCATTCACCTGGGGAGTTCGCGATGGTCGGGCGTAGATTGGGCCTTCTGGTCCTGGGATCGATGGCGGTGGCGTTCGGACTGGCGGCGCCCGCGGCGGCGCAGACGAAGAAGATCGGCACCTTCGGCGGCTGGGCCATCAGCATCGTTCACGCCAAGGGCAGGTTCGTGCGCTGCGTCGCCGACACGACGGGGCCGGGAAATGAAGGGCTGCGGATGAGCTTCGGCAACGACGGCAGGCGCCAGTTCGTGCTGCCGGGCCCCGTACTGGAGAACAGCTTCACCGACGTGTTCTTCGAATCGAAGCGGATGGAAGTGCATATCCCCGCGCGCAACGTGACGCGCAGCTTCGACCTCGGCAATCCCGACACGATGAGCACCCGCATCGACGGTTGCATGACGTCGCACCAATAGCGGCGGGACCTTTCGCTTCGTTCAAATGACGAATGCTGCGCGCGCTCAGGCGTGGCGCAGGGTGCCGCGCAGCTGCTCGACGTTGGATTGGGTGGCCACGATCCGGCCCATCAGGTTGACCCTGCGGATCACCAGGCTGGTGTTGCGCGGATCGACGTTCAGCGCCTTCGACAGATCGTTGAGATCGTCGCGGAGCCGATTGAGGTTGGTTTCGAGCTCGGCAAGCTTCCTGTCGTCCCTGCGCACCGGTACCCTCGCAAAAACCGCTTTACGCAGGATATCACGAGACCGCGGGGCGCCGCCGTGGCGACCGGCCGTTCCTTTTGTATCAATCGTACGGATCGAGCGGCCAGATCGGGCGGCGCAGCTTGGCGTAGGTGAAGCGCGAGGCGTCGGTCGAGCACAGGCCGCCGGCATCGACCAGCATCACCTCGCGCGCGATCGGTTCGAAGGCGGCGCAGAAATGCTGAGAGCTCTTCACCACCAGCACGTTGCGGCCGAGCGGATCGATGCCCTGGCTGAGGAAGACCTGCAGGTCGATCGTGTGCATGCGCGTCGAGGTCGCCACGACGTCGATGCTGTCGCCGAGCCGCAGCACCGCGGTCGCGCCCAGTGCGACCTGCACGCCGGCGTTCATCGGCCCGTCGTTGCGGAAGTTGCCGTCGGAGAGATGCATCACCTCGGCCGTCGCCTGCACCGGTGCGCCCAGCGACGGATCGGTATGGCCGCCTAGCGCCACCTCGATGTGCGCGCCGACGCCCGCCTTCAGCGCCTGTCGCACCGTGCCGGGGTCATAGATCGTGCCGACCGCGACGTTCGGGATGCCGGCCTCGAGCAGCGCCCGCAACAGGTTGGGGGCGTCGTTGTAGCCGCCGCCGCCGGGATTGTCGGTGCCCTCGGCCAGGACCAGCGGCCGGTCGCCGGCGCCGAATGGCTCCTGATCAGGACGGGGTAGACGATGAGTCTTGCCTAATGTCTAGAAGACCCACGATTGGGCGACTTACCGCTGTATCCCCGTGAAAGAGAGACGAATCTGATGATACCCGAACGTCTTCTTCGGATATTGCGCACGAGCGAGAGCAATGAGTCCGCCCGGTTTCCACCAACCGAGGTCTTCAATGAAGGATGGATGCTGCGGTTGGTATTGGACGCGATTCAGGGCCGCCGACCGACCTCTCCCTCGTGTTCGAAGAGAATGCAACGTGGTACTCGGAGGCGCTGCTCGCCTCACCCTTTGCCGCTCAGCAACGGGCCGACGCGCTTGCCGAGGGGTTCACGAATGCCGATGGCGTGGTCGGCCATTTCGCGTTTCGTCCAAACACTCGGGCAGGACTAAAGCTCGCGAAGGACGCCACGCAATTCGTCGTGGTCGAGGCGAAGATGTTCAGCAACCTCTCCAGCGGCACCAAGAATGCACCCGGCTACAATCAGGCCGCAAGGAACGTCGCCTGCATGGCTATGGCCATCGCCGACGCAGGCCGAACGCCGGACGATTTCACATCGCTCGGATTCTTTGTGACCGCCCCGGAGAAAGAGAAGCGGCGACGCGGCTTCTCGAATCTCGAAGAATCCCTGGAGCCGGCTAGGATCCGCGAGGCTGTTCATCACCGGATCCGCGCATACGAGGATAGGGTCAGGAAAGAGGCCGTGGTTCTCAGGAACTGGGAAGCCACCTCCTTTCTCCCGCTGGTTCGCCGTCTGGAGGAGCGTGGCTGGCTGAAGGTATTGACTTGGGAAAGCTGCATCGACGCGATTGCCGACAACGACAAGCAAGCCGGCGCGGAGATTCGCGGCTTCTACGAACGCTGCCTTTCCTTCTCGTCGATCGAACAGTTGGATCTCGCCGCAGAGTGAGTTCGCCACCTCTGGCTATCGCTATCCCTCACCCCTCTCGCATCCGTCGTACCGCTCCCTTCCTTTCTCGATCGCGTCGCCGATCGAGGCCTTCGGTCCCGCGTCGGGGACAACCTTCGCCGGAAGGCGACCGGGTCGCGCCCGGCCCTACTCCACCCGGATCTTGCCGGCCTTGGCGATGGCGCCGAAATCGGCGCGCTCCGCCGTGATGAAGGCGAGCGTCTCGGCGGGCGTCGTGATCCGGGGTGAGGCGCCCAGCTCGCGGATGCGGGTCGCGATGGCCTCCTCCTGCAGCGCCTGGTTGATCGCGCCGTTCAGCTTCTGGACGATCTCGTCGGGCGTGCCCTTGGGCGCCATGAAGGCGTACCAGGCCACCCACTCGCGCTGATCGAGGCCCAGCTCCATCATGGTCGGCACGTCGGGCAGGCGCGGCGAGCGCTCGCGCGAGGTGATGGCCAGCGCCCGCAGCTTGCCGCCCGCGATGTGCCCGGCGCTGGCGCCCAGACTGTCGACCGTGATCGGCACCTCGCCGTTGATTACCGCCAGGAGCGACTGCGGCGTGCTGCGATAGGGCACGGCGGGCATGTCGAGCTTGTGGCGGATCTTGATGTCCTCGGCGACCAGGTGCGGGATGCTGCCGGACGCCGGCAGGCCATAGCGCCACTGGCCGGGCTCGGCCTGTGCCTTGGCGATGAACTCCGGCATCGTCTTGAACGGCAGCGACGGCGTCACCACCCAGACCAGCGGCGAGGTGACCGCGACCGAGATCGACGCGAGATCGTCGACCGGATCGAGCGGCATGTTGGGATAGATGCTGATGCCGATCGAGATGGCGCCGACATGGGCGAACATGAAGGTGTAGCCGTCGGGCGCGCTGCGCTGGACCTCCTGCATGCCGATGATTCCGTTGGCGCCGGGCTTGTTGTCGACCACCACCGGCTGCCCCAGCAGCTCGGCGAGCCGCGGCGCCAGGATGCGGGCATAGACCTCGTAGCCACCGGCCGCGCTCGGCACGAGCAGCCGCAGCCGCCGGTTGGGGTAATCGCTTCCGGGCGCACTTTTCTGCGCAAAAGCAGGTGTCGTTGCCAGAACGGGTGACGTAGCCAAAAGGCCGCCCAGCGCGGCGCGACGTGTCAGGCGCATCGATATTTCCTCCGGGGCAGGTCATGTCGCCTGCTTTCCGTAAGCGTAGAGGATGCGGTTGGGGACGACTACGGGGCCGGGGCGGCTGCTATCGCAGGGCGGAGGTGCCGCGTCAGTCGCACTGCAAGGGCGCCGTGCGGGGGGTGTGCGGTGTTATGCGGCCTCATGGGAGGCCGCGCGGCGGCGTATACGGTCGTGTTCACAGCGCTATCCCGATCGCGAAGTCGGGTTGCCAGGATTGAGAAGAGTATTGGGGTCTCGTGAGATGCCGAAAACGCCTGGGCCGGCATTGACCCGAAGGG
>JBILYJ010000469.1:0-4399 GCA_044377795.1 Reyranella sp.
CCGATCGGCGGGGCGGTCAGGCCGATGCCGACCACGATCAGCACCAGGATGCCGAACCAGATCGCGACGTCGTCGGCCGGCATGCCGAAGTCGAGCGCCTGCACGATGGGGAAGAAGATCGGGAGCGTGAGCAGGATCATGGCCAGCTCGTCCATGACCGCGCCCAGCAGGATGTAGAACAGCAGGATCAGCGCCAAGACGCCGTAGGGCGTGAAGCCCGAGCCGCCGATCCATTCGGCGGCGGCGACCGGAAGCTGCGACAGCGCCAGGAAGGCATTGAACACGTCGGCGCCCAGCAGGATCAGGAAGATCATGCCGGCGGTCTCGGCGGTCTGCAGCAGCGCCGACTTCAGGCCGGCCCAGCGCATGCCACCCACCAGGACCGACACAAGCAACATGGCGATAACGCCGACGGCGGCCCCCTCGGTCGGCGAGAAGATGCCGCCGTAGATGCCGCCCAGCACCACCAGCGCCACCAGGATCGCGGGCCAGACGGCGGCGACGTCGCGCAGGCGTTGATCGAGCGGCACACGCGGCAGCGCCGGGCCCAGTTCGGGCCGGCGCCGGACGACCAGCGCGATCACAAGGCAGTAGAAGATCGCGGCCATGAAGCCCGGGATTAAGGCCGCCATGAAGAGCTTGGCGATGTTCTGCTCGGTCGAGATGCCGTAGACGACGAGGATCACCGACGGCGGGATCAGGATGCCGAGCGTGCCGCCGACGGCGGTGACGCCGGTCGCGAAGCCCGCATCGTAGCGGAAGCGCTCGAACTCCGGCAGCGCGGCGCGTGCGAAGGTCGCGGTGGTGGCCACGGAGGAGCCGCAGATCGCGCCAAAGGCCGTGCAGGCGCCGATCAGGCCCATCGCCAGTCCGCCGGGCCTGTGGCCGGCCAGGCTCGATGCGGCGCGAAACAGGGACGTCGACAGGCCCGACTTCTCGGCCAGGGCTCCCATCAGGATGAAGAGCGGGATGACCGAGAGCGTGTAGTTGGAGAAGTCGTGATAGGGTGTCGTCTTGATGTAATTCAGGAAGGTCGGCCAGCCGCCCAGCCAGGCATAGCCCGCGCCGCCCACGAACAGCAGCGACAGGCCGATCGGCATGCGCATCGCCATCAGCAGCAGCATGATGGCGAATCCCAGGACGGCGGCGGAGGGGCCGGTCACGGTTCAGAGCCGAACCGGCCGGCGGCCGTGACGAGCGCCGACAGCGCCAGCAGGCCCGCCATCGCCGCGCAGGCCATGATCGCCCAGCCCACCGGCAGGCCCAGCACCATCGTCGAAGTCTGCGACTTGATGGCGTCGGCCGCGCCGACCGCCAATCGCCAGCCCAGCAGCGCAGCGACCGCGGCGTACACCAGGTCCCAGAAGGCATCGATCGCCACGATCGCGCGCGGCGGCAGGCGGAGCGTGAACGTGTCGACCAGCATGTTGCCGCGCCGCAGCTGCGTGTAGGGCAGGAAGGAGAAGATCGCGAGCGCAACCGCCATCTGCACCATCTCGAAATCGCCCGGCAGGCCGCTGGAGGTCGCCCAGCGCAGGCCAACGCTTAAGGTCACGAGGCCTGCGATGAACAGCGACAGCGCGGCGCCCGCCAGGGCAAGCGCCGCACCCAGCCTTTCGGCAAGCCGCATCCAGCCCATGAAGGCTCAGGAAACCTTGTACTTCTGGACGAGTGTCCGGACCGCCTCCACGAGCTTCGCGCCGTCGAGGTTGCGGTCCTTCACCGACGCGATCCATGCGTCGATCACCGGCTGCGTGGTCTTGCGCCAGCGCCCCGCCTCGTCGACCGAGATCTCGCTGACGACGTTGCCGCTGCGCTTGGAGACCATCTCGAGGACCGCGGCGCCGGCATCGTCCCAGGTCTTTCCGGCCAAGGTGGCGGCCGGCATGCCGGAGTTGGCGTCGACCACCTTCTTCAGGTCGGCCGGCATCCTGTCGTAGCTGCCCTTGTTCATGGCGAGCACGAAGGTCGCCGTGTAGAGGGTCGGCGAGCCCGGAATGCCGGTGTGGTACTTCAGCAGTTCCTGCACCTTGATGGCGGGCACGACCTCCCATGGCACGACGCAGCCGTCGATCACCTTCTGCGCGAGGCTCTCGGGCACCTGCGGGATCGGCATGCCGATCGGGCTGGCCCCCAGCGCCTTCAGCGCCTCGCCGGCCTGTCGCGTCGGGAAGCGCAACTTCAGACCCTTGAGGTCCTCCATCGTCTTCACCTGCCTGTTGGCATGGATCACCCCGGCATCGTGGGCCCAGGCGCAGATGAGTTGGACTTCCCTGAACTCGTCCTTGAGGTAGGTGTCGGCATATTCCTGGAACGCCCGTGCGTTCACGATGCCGAGCCTGTCGGCGACGAAGGGCAGTTCCATCGCCTCGCTGGCGGGGAAGCGGCCCGGCGTGTTGCCCGGCAGGGTCCAGACGATGTCGGCCACGCCGTCGCGCGCCTGGTCGTAGAGTTGCGGCGGTGCCCCACCCAGCTGCATCGCCGGGAAGATGGTAATCTTGATGCGGCCGTTGGACTCGGCCTCGATCTTGCGCACCAGCGGCGTCAGGAACTTCTGGTGGATGTTCGAGGCGGCCGGCAGGAAATGGTGCAGCTTGAGGTTGACCTCGGCGGCCTGCGCATGGCCCTCGCGCAGCAACGCGGGCGCCGCCAACGCGGCGCCGGCATACGCAAACATCTTGCGACGATTGATCGGCATTGGTGCCTCCCTAAGACTTTTCTTATGGGAGGCAGCCTAAATCAGACTCCTGTCCCCCGATAGGGGGACAGGAACACGAAGTCCGACGCTTTCTAGCGGACTTCCGTCATGATCTGCTTTTTGGCGTCATCGGCCAGGTGCTCGGACTGCTTGCGGATGGTGTGCTCTTCCATCGGCTTGCCGGCGGCGGCGAGGTCCGTCATCAGCTTGTGCATGACGTCGGAATCGCCCGGCTTCTCGAAGTCGGCCATCACGACTTCCTTGGCATAGGCCTCGGCGTCGGCTCCGGTCTTGCCCAGCAGGCCGGCAGCCCACAGCCCCAACAGCTTGTTGCGGCGCGAGTTGACCCTGAATTTCAGCTGCTCGTCATTCTCGTACTTGGCCTCGAAGGCCTTCTCGCGATCGTCGAACGTGGTCATCGGCCGCTCCGGTTGGGTATGTCTCGTCGGGGCGGTATATAGCGACGGCGACACCGTCTTTCCACCCTGCGTTCGCAGTGGCAGTGTCACGCCCTGCAAAAAAGGAAATCCAAGATGTCGCTGGAAAAACTCAAGGACTGGATCGGCCGGACGCAGTCGGTGGAGGATCTCGCCGCCCTCTTCCCGGTCCGCGCCCTGTCCGCGACCTTCGACGAGAAGGACGATGCCGACCCGAGGAACGGCGATCCCCTGCCGCCGCTCTGGCACTGGCTCTACTTCCTGGAGGTCGCACCCCAGTCGAAGATCGGCCCCGACGGCCATGCCGAGCGCGGCGACTTCCTGCCGCCGGTGCCGCTGCCGCGCCGCATGTGGGCCGGCAGCCGCTTCTCGTTCGACGGCGAGCCGATCCGGGTCGGCGAGACCATTCGGCGGCTCTCCGAAATCAAGTCGGTCGAGCCCAAGACCGGCTCGACCGGATCGATGGTGTTCGTCACCGTGCGGCACACGATTTCCGGCCCCCGCGGCGCCTCCTTCGTCGAGGAGCACGACATCGTCTACCGCGAGGCGGCGAAGCCGGGCGAGGCGCCCAAGCCGCCCCGGCCGGCGCCGGCCGATGCGACCTGGACCCGGACGGTCCTGGCCGACCCGGTGCTGCTGTTCCGCTTCTCCGCCCTGACCTTCAACGGCCACCGCATCCACTACGACCAGCCCTATGTGACCGGCGTCGAAGGCTATCCCGGTCTGATCGTGCACGGACCGCTGATGGGCATGCTGCAGATCGAACTGGCGCGGCGCTCCAACCCGGGTAAGGTGGTCGGGAGTTTCGAGTTCCGCGCCTTGTCGCCGGTGTTCGGCGGCGCCACTCTCGGCGTTCATGGACGGCGCGAACCGGACGGCTCGACAACAACCTGGATCGCCGATCCCAACGGCGGTCTCGCACAGCAGGGCAAGGCCACTTTCCGATGACCCATACGCATCATGCCGGCTGCGGCTGTCTCGCGGCCCTCTCGCGCCGACACCTGATCGGCTTCGGTCTCGGCGCCGCCGCCGTCGCGGCTGCCGGCCCCGCGCTGGCCGTCGACGAGGGATACGAAGCGATGCTGATGAAATGCATCGACCCGCGCTTCACCACGGACACGTGGAAGTACATGACCTCGCGCGGCTGGCAGAACAAGTACAGCCAGTTCAACATTGCAGGCGGGCCGATCGCCGCGGTGGCCCCGATCTTCCAGGAATGGCGCGCCGCCTGGGAAGCCAATCTCGACATCTCGGTCCAGCTTCA
>JBILYJ010000470.1:0-4383 GCA_044377795.1 Reyranella sp.
GCGCCGACGCCCAGGCCGGCGAAACCGTGCTCGGTGATCGGCGTGTCGATGACGCGCTTTTCGCCGAACTCCTCGAGCAGGCCCTGGCTGATCTTGTAGGCGCCCTGGTACTGGGCGACTTCCTCGCCCATCAGGAAGACGGACTTGTCGGCGCGCATCTCGGCAGCCATCGCCTCGCGCAGGGCCTCGCGCACCGTGATGTGCTGAGTCCCGCCCTTCCACTCCGGCTCCGGCGCCGCCGCAACGACGGCAGGTGCTGCAGGCGCTGCTTCGGCCTTCGGCTTCTCCTCGGGTTTCGGGGTTTCCTTCGGGGCCTCGGCCTTGGCGGCCGGCGCCGCGGCATCGGCGGCGCTCTCGCCTTCGGCGGCCAGGACGCAGATCGGGGTGTTCACCGCGACGCCCTCGGTGCCTTCCTCGACCAGGAGCTTGGCGACCGTGCCTTCGTCGACCGCCTCGACTTCCATGGTCGCCTTGTCGGTCTCGATCTCGCACAGCACCTGGCCGGACTTCACTTCATCGCCGACCTTGACGTGCCACTTGGCGAGCTTGCCCTCGGTCATGGTGGGAGACAGGGCCGGCATCAGAACCTGAATGCTCATGGGATCAGGCCTCGACCAGGATGTCGGTCCACAGCTCCGACGGATCGGGCTCGGGACTTTGTTGCGAGAACTCGGCGGCGTCGTTCACGATCTTGCGGATTTCCGCATCGACCGCCTTGAGCGCGGCCTCGTCGACGATCTTGGCGTCGAGCAGGCGCTTGCGGATATGCTCGATCGGGTCGCGCTCGTTGCGGAACTTGTCGACCTCTTCCTTGGTCCGGTACTTGGCCGGATCGCTCATCGAGTGGCCGCGATAGCGATAGGTCTGCATCTCGAGGATGTACGGCCCCTGCCCGCTGCGAGTGTGCTCGATGGCTTTCTCGCCGGCCGCCCGCACCGCCAGCACATCCATGCCGTCGACCCGCTCGCCCGGGATGCCGAAGGCCTCGCCGTGGCGATAGAGTTCGGTCGTGGCCGAGGCGCGCTCGACGGAGGTGCCCATACCGTAGCGATTGTTCTCGATGATGTAGACCACCGGGAGCTTCCAGAGTGCGGCCATGTTCATGGCCTCATAGACCTGGCCCTGGTTGGCGCTGCCGTCGCCGAAATAGGTCAGCGAGACGTTCTTGTTGCCGTTATACTTGTGGGCGAAGGCGAGACCGGTGCCGATCGGCACCTGGGCGCCGACGATGCCGTGGCCGCCGTAGAAGCTCTTCTCGCGGCTGAACATGTGCATCGAGCCGCCCTTGCCCTTGGAGTAACCGCCGCTGCGTCCCGTCAGCTCGGCCATCACGCCCTTGGGGTCCATGCCGCAGGCCAGCATGTGGCCGTGGTCGCGGTAGGAGGTGATGACGGCGTCCTTGTCGCGGACATTGGCCTGCATCCCGACCACGACCGCTTCCTGGCCGATATAGAGATGGCAGAAGCCGCCGATCAGGCCCATGCCGTAGAGCTGGCCCGCCCGCTCCTCGAAGCGGCGGATCAGCAGCATGTCGCGGTAATGCGCCTTGAGCTCGTCCGGGCTCACGCTGTTGTCGCCCGGAGTCGCAGGCGACTTCGCCTTGGCGGGAGAAGGATCGTCTTTCGGCTTGGTGGCCGGCTTCGCCATGGCAGTCCCCTCGTGAACGCGCTTCGGCTTATAACATCGCTCGGGGCGATGTGTTTGATCTAGCAAGAAAAAACAGACTCTCGGCGGGTGCGCCGCAGCAATTGAGCGATTGTTTGCCTACGATGGATCGCACCGGACAGTTTCTTTCAGATGACCGCGGGGCGAACGCTGAACGAGGCGTCACCGTCGCGGCGATCTGCCCCTCAGCGCGTCGGCGTGAAGACGATGATGTCGTCCTTGCGCGCGAAGTTCAGGAGCACGCGCGCCCGTTCGTCGAGCATGTCGGGTTCGAGGCTCTGGTGGCGCAGGGCCGCGACCCGCCGCTCCCAGATCTTCCGGGTGGTCTCGGCTTCGGCGAGGTTCTGTTCGGCGATCAGCACTTCGCGCTGGAGATGCGCCATGGCCAGCAGGCCTCGATCACCGTTCACCAGATGGTATCCGAAATAGCCGAACACCGTGGCGAAGATGACGGGAGCCAGAATCTGACGTGGTCTCAACAACATATGCTGCGTTCCTGCAGGCATATGGCAACATATGGTGACCTTCCGTCAAGAAATTTTCGTTCAATCGAAGGCTGTTGGCGGTTGTGGCAACGGGAAGCCGCGATATCCAGGCCACCCCGCCCTCCTGGATCGTCCGGGGTGCGACATTCGTTTCGACTGTTTCGGTTATTTCGTTTGTTTCGTTTGTGCCGCCCGCCGGTCGGGCTTCAGCGCACACCACAGGCCCGCCAGGACACAGCCGAGCCCCAGCAGAGCGGCCACCGGCAAGGGTTCGCCCAGCAGCGCCGTCCCGCCCAGCGCCGCCGTCACCGGACCGAGACCGAGGAACAGCGTGACCAGGCTCGGCGGTGCATTGCCCAGCGCATAGACCCAGAGGAAGAAGCCGATCCCGCTCGACACGCCGATGAAGGCGACGGCGGCCATCTCGCCCGCGGTGAACGAGGGCCATGCGGTGAAGAAGCCCTCCGCGGCGGCCATGCCGGCGAGCGCGAGGACGGCCACGAACATGGCGAAGGCCGTCACGTGCAGCGCGGAGCTGCGCGCGACATAGGGCGCATAGAAGATCGAACAGACGGCGCCGCAGAAGGCCGCGCCGAGCGCCGACAGCGTCCCCAGCCAGACCGACCCATGCTCCGGCTGTGCCGTCATCGCGGCCCCTCCGAGCGCGATCGCCACGCCGGCAAAGGTGAGCAGCGAGCCGCCGACTTTCGCCGTCGTCAACCGTTCCCGGCCGAGCAGTGCCGACAGGATCATGGTCATGAGCGGAAAGGTCGAGAACAGCAGCGAGGCCCGCGCGGCCGGAATGTGCAGCAGCGAATAATTCAGCAGCGCGATCAGAGCTGCAAATTGTCCGATGCCCAACAGGCCGATCGGCAGGAGGTCGCGGGCGGCGATGCTTTGCCACGGCCGCAGCCACAGCGCCGGCACCAGGCAGATCAGCCCGACCAGATAGCGCAGGAAGCCGAGCGAGCCCGGCCCCGCCGCATCGACGACGTAGCGCGTCGCCACCATGGCGGCGCCGACCTGGATGCCCGTCCCGGCCGCGGCCCAGAGCGGGCCGGGATGCTTCACAGGTCGAGGTTCCAGAACTGCCCGACCAGCTTCTTGCCGAAACTCTCGTGCTTCTCTTCCCTGATGAGCCGGAAGCCGGCGGCGATGTAGATCTTGCGCGCCGAGACCAGGATGTCGTTGGTCCACAGCATCAGCTTCCTGTAGCCCTTGGCGCGGGCATCCTCGATGCAGGCCGCGACCAGGCTCTGGCCGATGCCCAGCCCGCGCGCCGTCGGCTCGACATAGAGCATGCGGAGCTGGCCCGTGGCCTTGCCCGCCCGCACCAGGAAGACCGACCCCACGATCTCGCCGTTGCGCTCGGCGATCCAGCAATTGTCCGACTTCGGGTCGAACTTCCGGATGAACTTTGCGGATATCTCCGCGAGCATCGCCTCGAAGCTGCCGTCCCAGCCATGCTCGTCGGCATAGAGCTGGGTCTGGCGGCGGATGATCCAGCCCATGTCGCCGGGCTGATGGGGCCGCAGGGTGAAGGGCGTGCGCTTCTCCGGCGGCTCGTCGAGCAGCCTCTCGACCGTCTCCAGCGCCTTGACCAGCTTGTCCTGCCGCTCCACCGGCAGTTCGGCCAGCAGTCTGGCGATGTCCTGCCGCGACTGCTCGTTCATGGCCGCCCAGAGCTGCTGGCCCTTGGCGGTGAGCGCGAGCTGCGTCTCGCGCTTGTCCTGCTGGCTGCGTGTGCGGGCGAGACAGCCCCTCTTCTCCAGCCCCTTCAGCAGGCGGCTGACATAGCCCGGGTCGAGGCCGAGATCGCGGCACAACTCCTGCGCCGTCGGCCGGTCGCGATTGGCAATTTCGTAGACCAGCCGTCCCTCGGGTAGGGTGAAGGGGCTGTGCAGCAGCGTTTCCTCGAGCACGCCGATGCGGCGGATATAGAAACGCGAGAAGCGGCGAACCGCCTCGATGCGGGATGCGAGCGACGACGCTGCCATGGCAACCTCCGTTTATGGTTGCCATCGTCAATCAATAAGTTGCTATCGTCAACCATCGCTGCAGCGCCCCATAGCACCCTCGTCGTCTCGACCGGAGCGCCGCAGGCGCGGAGCGGAGAAACCTTCTCTCTACCACTTGCCGGCCTTTGGTTGAGCGAAGGTCTCTTGTGTCTGTCGCCGGTGCCAAGATGTGCGAACGGGCGGCTGCTTCCAACAACCGCCCGTCGCCAGATCTG